>CAIYFD010000023.1 GCA_903925425.1 uncultured Opitutia bacterium
CCGCCGTCGCGCCACAGCTTGCCGAACACCACGGCGGACAGGCCGAGCAGCGACCCGACCGAGAGATCGATCCCGCCCGTGATGATCACCGGGGTCATCACCAGCGCCAGCAGGCCGATCTCCACCGAGTGACGGAGGATGTCGAATTGGTTGTCGAGCGTGGCGAAGCGCGGGCTCGAGGCATTGAAGGCCAGCCACTCGAGGACGATCACCCCGAGCAGGACTGTCTCCTGCCGCAGCCAGATACGTTTGGGCGAACTCATGCGCCGCCTTTCCCTGCCCGGCGCGAACGCAGGCCGTCGGCCACGACTGCGAGCAGGATCACGCCGCCCTGGATGGCTTTTTCCCAGTAGGCCTCGACGTGCAGGTGCGTGAGCGCGGGGGAAATGCACGCGAGCAACATCACACCAGGCAGCACGCCCCAGAGGCTGCCGCGTCCGCCCGAGATTGCCACGCCGCCGACCACGACGGCGGCGATGGCCTTGAGTTCGAGGCCGGTGCCCGACTTCGGGTCGACCTGCGGCGACTGGATCAGGTTCAACATCGCGGCGAGCCCGGTAAACGCGCCGGTGGCGACGAAGGCGAGGAACGTCACCCGGCGCGGACGTAGGCCCGCGAGCCGGGCCGCCTCGGCATCGGAGCCGACCGCGTAGACAAAGCGGCCGGCGGCCAAATTTCGGAGGGCGAGGGCGAGCAGCGCGAGCAGCACCAGCGCCGAGAACACCACGGTCCACTGGCCCGCTGCCTGTGACAGGCCGAGCCATTGCAGGCCGTCGGGCAGGTTCACGAACTCACCCTGGCGCAGCAGGCGCACGCCCTCGCGCCAGGAGACCATCGTCGCGAGGGTGATTACGATCGACGGCAGGCCGAGCCCGGCGACGAGTGCGCCGTTGATCGCCCCGAAGAGCGCGCCCAGCGCAATGGCCGCGGGAGGCAGCAGCCACATCGGGCAGCCGGCGCCGGCGAGCAGGCCGATGAGCACGCCGACGGCGCCGAATTGGGAGCCGATCGAGATGTCGATCTGCCGGGAGATGATGACCAGCGCCGCGCCGCAGGCCACCAGCAGCACGGGAGCCTCGCGCGTCGCGAGCGAGAGCAAGGGCTGCGGTTGATAAAATCCCGGCGCAAAGAGGCGCAACAAGACGAGGACGAGCAAAAGCACGCCGGCTACCGACCATTCGCGGAAGTTCTCCTTCATGCGGCCCTCCCGGAGGTTTTGCCACAGAGGCACAGAGACCCAGAGTGATCCATTTCCTTGGTTCGAACCAAAACCCGCCCTCGGTGCCTCTGTGCCTCTGTGGCAAAACAGGTTTGGGGATTGGAAACCAAACAATCACGGTGAGCACACCGGGCCCGCCTTATCCCGGGGCGTTGCTTCGAACAGACTCTCATGCCGCCTCTCCTTTTCCCAGCGCCGCAGCCATGACCGTGTGCGCGTTGGTGCCGCCGGACAGCGTGGCCACCAGCGTGCCGCCGCGCATGACGGCGATCCGGTCGCTCATCCCGAGGACCTCGGGCAGGTCGCTGGAGATCAGCAGGACGGCGATGCCCTCGGCGCTGAGTTGTCGGATCAGGCGATAGATCTCGCTCTTGGCGCCGACGTCGATGCCCTGCGTGGGCTCGTCGAGGATCAGCAGGCGCGGCTTGGTCGCGAGCCAGCGGGCCAGTGCGATCTTCTGCTGGTTGCCACCGGATAGGCTGCCTCCCTTGGCCTCGGGTCCGGCGGCCTTGACCGACAGCTGCCGCATGTAGTCGAGCGTGAGCTCCCGTTCCGCGCGGTCGCGGAGAAAGCCGCGCGGAAAGATCCGCCGGTGGATCGCGAGGGTCGTATTATGCGCGAGCGACATCTCCAGAATAAGGCCGTGGCGCCGCCGGTCCTCGGGCACATAGGCGATGCCGAGCGCCATCGCGTCCTGCGGCGAGCGGATCGCGACCGGTCCGGTGGCGCCGGCGATCGTGCCGGCGTCGGCCGGGGTAAGACCGAAGAGAATGTGCGCGAGCTCGGTCCGGCCGGCCCCGACCAGGCCCGACAGGCCGAGCACCTCGCCGGCGCGGATCTCCAG
>CAIYFD010000024.1 GCA_903925425.1 uncultured Opitutia bacterium
CGCTCCTTCCCGATCATGGCGCAGAACGGTTATCCCACGGTCTTTGACGCCACCCACAGTGTGCAGCTGCCCAGCGCCGGCGGCGGCAAGAGCGGCGGACAGCGTGAGTTTGTGCCGCCCTTGGCGAAGGCGGCGCTCGCGGCCGGCGCGCAGGGGTTGTTCATCGAGACCCACCCGAATCCGGACCAGGCCATCAGTGACGGCCCGAACATGATTCCGCTGCAGCATCTGCCCGCGCTGATCGATGACTGCCTGGCCGTGTGGCGGGCCGTGCGGTGATCGTGGGCGTTGTCGGTTATTGGTTAATGGTTATGGGGGATGAAGGCCAATCATGCCGCCTCTCTGCACCCGCTAACCGATAACGGACAACTGACAACCGATGCCGCGCCCGGGCTTGAACTAATTCCCAACTTCCAATTTCCAACTCCGCCGCGATGATCGCGGCTTCGAATGGACACCTTCATTATCGACGTCCCCGTGCCCTCCATGGGCGCAACCGTGAGCGAACTCGTGGTGATCGGCCTCAAGGTCGCCTCGGGTGACCGGGTCACGAAGGGCCAGAAGATCGCCGAACTCGAGAGCGAGAAATCCGTCTTTGATTACGAGGCGCCGGGCGACGGCCAGATCGTCGCCCTCGAGGCCAAGCCGGGCCAAAGCCTCGCCCCGGGCGCGCTCTTCCTCCGGCTGGAGACTTCCGACGGCTCACTCCGGCACCTCGAGTCGAAGGGCGCCGCCGCCGGTGCGGTCCTCCCGCCTTCCGCCTCCAGCCTCAAGCCTCTGATCTGGACGCCGAAGGCGTCCAAGCTCGCCCAGGAGGCCGGTCTCGATCCGGCCAAGGTCACCGATATTGCCGCGACCGGACCGGGCGGGAGGGTGTCCGGCGACGACGTCGCGGCCTACCTCGCCAAACACAAGGCTTGATTGCCCGGCCGCGCCGCGTGTCCTTGGCGGGGTTGAACACATCTGCTGAAACAGTCCGCATCGTCGGGGTGGGCTACGCCGTGCCTGGCAACATCCGCGCCAACAGCGAGATCCTGAAGGCTTTCCCTGACCGCACGGAGGCCGAGATGATTCACCTGACCGGCATCAAGGAGCGCCGGTATGCCGCGCCGGAGGAGAGCGCCACGGGGCTGGCCGCGATCGCGGTTAACAATGCGCTCGCGATGGCCGGCATGAAAGCGGACCAGATCGACGGCGTCATCATGGCCACCCTGATTCCGGACCAACCCGTGCCTTCGATGGCGAGCGCACTGGCGCGGCAGCTGGGGATTCCGCGCGCGCTGGCCTTTGACCTCAATGCCGCCTGCTCGGGCTGGCTCTATGCCTTGGAGGTCGGCCGGGCCTTCATCCACGCCGGCACGGCGAAGAACCTGATCGTGGTCACGGCCGAGCTGCTCTCGCGCATCACGAATCCCGATGATCACCGCACGGCGTTTCTCTTTGGTGACGGCGCGGGCGCGGCGATCCTCACGGGCGAGGCGGGCGGTCACCGGTTGCACCGCATGGGTCTGTCGGGTGATGCCAATCAATTTGAGGCGATCCAGCGTCAGGGTGGCGGTGCCCTGCGGCCCGTGCCGCAGCCCGGCGGCCAGGACATGGAGCATTTCTACCTGCAGATGGACGGCGCGGCGGTATTCAAGCACGCGGTGGTCGGCTTCGCGGAGCAGATCGAGCAGACCCTCGCGCGGGAAAGCCTGAAACCCGAGGACGTCGCTTGGATCGTGCCGCACCAGGCCAACGAGCGCATTCTCAAGGCGGTCAGCCGCCGGGTGGGCATTCCCTACGACAAGTTCGTCGTCACGATCGGCAAGTACGGCAACACGAGCGCGGCGAGTGTCTCCATGGCGCTCGGCTGGGCGGCCGACGAGGGCATCTTTAACGACGGCGACCGGATCATCTTCTGCAGTGTCGGCGCCGGGCTGACCTTCGCCGGCGGGCTGCTGGTCTGGTAGGGTTTATTGGAATGGGGAAAGCGGGAAAGTGGGGGGCGGATCCCGATCCTTTCCTGATTTCCACATTCCCTCTTCCGTAATCGATCAACCCGATTGCAGCTCGTGGCTCAGCACGCTGAGCGCGTAGACCGCGGCGGTTTCGCAGCGGAGCACGAGCGGGCCGAGCGTGATGGGCTCGAAGCCGGCGGACTTTGCCACGCTCAGCTCGGCGGGCGTGAAGTCACCCTCGGGGCCGACCAGCCAGAGTACCTTCACCGGGGCGCGGTTCTGCGCCGCCCGGAACGCGGCGAGGACGGATCGGAGGGACTTGGCGCCGGGCTGGAGACTGGCGATGAGTTTCAGGTCGAAGCCCCGGGCTGATTCCATGAACGCCGCGGCCTTTTGCACCGGGAGAATCTCCGGCAGGAACGGGTTGCCGCACTGCTTCGCGGCTTCGAGGGCGGCGGTCTGCCACTTGGCGGTCTTTTTGTCGGAGCGTTCGCTGTCAAGGTGGACCTCGGTGCGCTCGCTTTCGAGCGGGATGATCGCGGCGGTGCCGAGTTCGGTGGCCTTGCGCACGATGGCGTCCATCGAGGCCCCCTTGGGCAGCGCCTGTCCCAAGGTGATGGCGTAGGGCAGGGGGCGCGCCTTCTGCAGGAAGCGCACCTTGAGCTCGGCGGCGTTCTTGCGGTCGTTCATGAGCTCGCAGATCCACTCAGCACCGCGCCCGTCAAAGGCGACGACGGTGTCGCCGGGCCGGGCGCGGTTCACGGAAATGAGATGGTGCGACTCGTCACCGGAGAGGGTGAGGGTGGCGGGCTCGCGGGTCGACGGGGCGCAGAAGACGCGGAAATCGGGCATGGCGGTGAAAAAAGTGGCGGGATGCACCGGGTTTCCAATCCCGGATTTCCGGCCGGTTCCCCCGGCCAAACAATTCGCGGCTTGCCTCCGCCCCGGTGCTTTCGTGGCATGGCGGGCCGCGTCGCCCGGATGGCGGAATTGGCAGACGCAACGGACTCAAAATCCGTCGCCCTCTAAAGGCGTGGGGGTTCGAGTCCCCCTCCGGGCACCAGCTTTTCGCACACCCAGCTGGGCGTCGCGGATCCGACACGTGCCCCCTCTGGCAATACGGATGCCGGGATCTGTTACTTTCGGGCGTCAATAATTAGGGAAGAGGGTGCGAATCAATTGTTACGCAGGCGCCGAGTAGTGGCATTATTGTGCCTTGACCCTCCGGGAAACCTGATGCTTTTTTAGGCATCCGGAATTTTTCCGGGCATTACCCAACACCCTGTAAGTAGCAATCCGTAGTCGACGGCCGCCCCTCGGGATACCCCCCCCCTGAACTTTTTTGTTCGCTCAGCATGCTCTTTGGATCATGCCGCGCGCTTCGAGTTCGGGGTCTTCCTTGGTCTAGCCACCGGCGCAGTCACAACCCACAAGCCCAAGTACCATGAGTTCAAATCCAAGGTCATCCCGCGGTGAGAAGACACGAGGCCAGTCCGGCTTCGTTTTGGTTCAGTTAGGAAAATTTGCCCGTCGGCTTCCCGGCGTTTGCGGCCTCGGTGGCCTTGCATTGCTGGCTCTGACGCCCCGGGTGCACGCGCAAGCAGCGGCCACGCCGTCGGCCGCCGCGAGCACCACCGCCTCCGCGGAGGACGTGGTCAAACTGAACCCCTTCGAGGTCACCTCGGAAAACGACAAGGGTTTCCAGACCGGCTCGGTTGGTACGACCGCCCGCATGAAGGTGGACCTGGCAGACACGCCGGTCTCCTACTCGATCATCAATCGCGAGTTCATCGATGCCCTCGGCATCACGGACATGGGTGAGGCCGCCGCTTGGGCGACCAACCAGTCCTGGCTCGTCACCGACAACGGTGGCATGAGCAACAACTCCGCGCAGCAATACTATCAGCGCGGCCAGAGCGTCAGCACGGGCACGACCAACGGCTCCGGCGCGCAGCGCAACTCCTTCCAGAACGCCAGCTCGATCAACGACAGCTACAACGTCGAGAGCTTCGATTTCGGTCGCGGACCGAACGCGGCCCTCTTCGGCGGCGGCTCCGGCGGCGGCGGCCTCGGCGGCATTTCCAGCACGCAGACCAAGAAGGCCCGCCTCGAGCAGGCCCGGACCACCATCTCGATGGTGACCGGCTCGTGGAACTACAACCGCGCCACGATCGACTATAATCGCCCGATCAGCGAACGTCTGGGTGTCCGCATCAACGCCGTGACCCTCGACGGCGACGGTTGGCGCAACCGTGAGTCCACGAAGACCCGCGGCCTCACTGGCACCATGACCTGGAAGCTCACGAACACGACCGACTTCACCCTCGAGGCGTCGCACGAAATGAAGCAAGCCCACTCCGTGGGTACCGGCTTCGACGAGTACATCTCCGGCTGGGATGGCGTCACCGTTTTCCGCGGCCCCATCACCAATGCCATGCTCTCCACGAACGCGACCCCCGGTTTGGTCACCTCCGGCGGCAGCACGGTTTTCGGCGTTAACCCGATCACGGGCAGCACCGCTCTGACTTGGAACGGCGAGCCGAACGGCATCAATCGCATTGGTCAGGACTTCATGGTCGCCAATCTTGCGACCGGCACGGTGATGAACTATCGGAATTTCCCGATCACTCGTCGCGCGGACGCCACCAGCCGCGTCCCGGTTTGGTCAAAGCTTGCCCCGAACGGAGCGTACTTTGTGCGCGCCGCCGGCCCCACTGGGGTCAGTGCGGGACAATCCTTGGCGTTGCAGGGCAACGGCGCGATTCAGCCGTCCTTCGGCGTCGGCCGTCAGAACCAGTACACCGACAACGTGCAGGCACTGCCGGGTGACATGTATTCCCGCGTGTTCGCCAACTCGGCGATGCGCGAGCCGAGCTACCGTTATACCGGTACCGCCGACACCCCCACGACGTGGAGCTGGACCAAGGACCTGCAGACGACCCTCACCCAGCGGGTTGGTCAGAATCTGTACCTCGACATCAGCGCGGACATCAATCGCGTCCACAGCGGCACCAAGAACTTCGACCAGCCGAACAGCGCAGGCGTTCCCGAGGGCGGCCGGTTCGTGATGCTCGACATCAATCAGGTCCTCCCGGACGGCAACCCGAACCCGAACTACCTGGAGCCCTATTCCACCTTGGCCCCCGGCGGCCGTGAGGACTGGACGTACGATCAAGGCCTCCGCCTGAACCTGGTTTACACCAACCTCGATCTGGGCAAGTGGGGTCAATACGTCTTCAACTTCCAAGGCGGCTCCTCCCAGCGCGACACCAAGACCCGCGGCTGGGTCATGGTCACCGCTCAGAACGCCGATCCTCGCCGTTGGGCGACCAGCGACACCCTGCGCATCCGTACCAACTGGTCGGATAAGACCAAGACGTACTACGAGCCGACCTCCCTGAACTACACGGGCAACGTCAACTGGACCGATCCCAATGCCCCGGTGCTCCTCCCGACGTCCACGATCAAGCCCCGGCGGATTCTCGGCCAGTCGCCCGGCAACGGCGGCACGAACTGGAGCACGGCCTTCCAGCAGGATCGCTATTACCTCGCCCACACGCAGGGCAAGTTCTTCAACGGCGGTTTTGTCGTCACGGCCGATTACCGTCGGGCGTTTGCTTTCCGCTCGTCCAAGGGCGCCATGGCCTTCGGCGATCTCCCAGCCAATTGGGATGCGGGCACCCCGTTCTACCTGCCGGACGCGCCCAAGGACTACTTCACGATGACGTACATCCAGAAGAACGCCGCGACCGGTGTCGTGACCTCGACCAAGCCGGTGCTGGCGCTTACCCGCCCGCGCACGACTGACGCGGTCACCCAACTCTCGGTCGTAAACACGATCTTCTCGGCCGACCGCTTCCGCAACGATTACAATGCGCCTGCGTCCCGCAGCTACAGCGACTCGAAGAATCTGGGTCTGGTCTGGAACGCCACCAAGTGGCTCGCTCCTTACCTCAACTACAGCACGAGCTACACGCCGCCCTCCTCGACCGCCCTCGACATCAATTTCGATCGGATCAAGCCGACGGATGCCTTCGGTTACGACATGGGTGCGAACCTGCGGTTGCTGAAGGGCAACCTCACGATGCGGTTGAACTACTACAAGAACACCCGCAAGAACAACACCGTGAACGCCCCGGTGCAGTCGCCGATCAACTCGCTCTATCAGGCCAACCGGTTTGACGACAACGATGCCACTGGCTCGGGTCGCAATGCCGTCGGCTTGGATGATCTCGCGAGCAACGGTGATTACCAGGATGCCCGCAGTGACGGCCGCGAGGTCGAGATCGGGGCAAACATTGGCAGCCTGCGCCTGACCCTGAACGGCGGCTGGGGCTTCCAGACCAACTCGAACAACTTCCTGCTCTCCAAGGCGTATGTTCCGTTGCACACGGCGGAATTCCTGAAGGTTCTGCAGGACGCCGGTGGCAAACTCGATACGACCCAAAAGCCGATTGGCGCCCCGAGCGCCCCCGGCCTTGCGGTGATCGATTCGACGGTCACGGGCGTGCTGCTCGACCAGCAGCAGGCGATCAACGCGTACAACAACATCTGGATCAACTATCAGTCGATGCTGACCACCGTTAACCAGCGCACCCCGAACCAGCCGAACATCAACGGACTCGTCGACTACACGATGAGGTCGGGCGTGGCCAAGGGCCTGCGTATGGGCGGCGGCGTACAGTGGCAGGGTACTATCCGTTTGGGCTCGCTGGGCTCGCAGACGATCCTGGATCCGAACAACCCGATCCCGACCGCGATCGACGACCCGCTGGTGGACAACAACAACTACAACTACGTCAAGGGCTCGTACAAGACGACCGCGACGATGGCGTACACGTTCCAGTTGAAGAACAGCCGGACCCTCGCTCTCAACCTGGTCGTGACCAACCCGATCAACGATCGTGGTATTGTCTGGGGTGACGGTTCCCTCGGCACCGGTTTCGCCAACTTCCGCCAATCGGGTGGAGACCTGACGAAGCCGAACCGCGTGCCCCGTCCCGGTCTGATCAGCCGTTTCAAGGAGCCGATCGCCTACAAGCTGACCGGTACCTACAGCTTCGGCGGCGGACGCTGATCCGGATCTAGCATCATCCGAGAGGGCGCAGCGCCCTCTCTCCTTTGCGGCCGGTGTCTCCTGGAGACACCGGCCGCTCTTTTTTGCCTAGGGCGGCGGTAGCCGGCGGGCGGTGATCGCGGTGCCGCTTCACCGAGGGCAGCCTTAGCGAAGACGTACGCACCCCTGTTCCAGGTCCGCTCGGTGTTCGCCAAACCGGCCGTTTTTAAGGCCGCACCTTGCGCGCGGTCTGGTTGATGGAAGAGTCGACATCGCTTACTGCATGTAGGTTCAGCGTCCGGGCGCCGACGGATGCCCCAGACGATGATGGGGCTGCCCTAGATGTAGCTGAGCGGGTAGGCCTCGTCGGCACCGTGTTCAGGGCCTTCACATAGGCGGCGGAGCCGACGAGCGCGTTGAGGTCGACCGTCGACGTGCCGCGCTCTAGGAAGTACTGGTCGGCGGGGGACGCGGGCGAGCGCATGTTGTTCGTGATTGTCCCGTCCTTCGAACGGAAACGAACCGGATGGAAGGCCGGGATCGCCTGGGCGGCGACGCGGGCGATGATGACGACGACGACGATCATGATTTCGACGAGGGTGAAGCCCTCGTGGGGATTATCTGTCGTGAATTGGCATCAAGTTGCCATGATAGGCGAACCGACGAC
>CAIYFD010000025.1 GCA_903925425.1 uncultured Opitutia bacterium
ATCTACGAGGTCGCGATCAGCCGCAACGGCAAGCCCTCCGACGCGGCCTCCGCGCGCATCGTTGCCGATGTGGAATCGATCTTCCCCGGCCCGACGTTTGAGCTGAACACGGAGTCCTCCCAGATCCTTGCGTACTTCAACGTTTCGAGCGCGGTCACGAAGACCATGGCCGTCATCGCCCGGTCCCGGATCTACCAGGAGAACTTCGCCTACCGGTACAACATCCGCAACGTGACCGCCGGTTGGACGCCCGAGCTGCGGAAGAACTACTTCAAGTGGTTCAACGATGACCACTCGAACGACAATTTCCTGTACAACTACCGCGAGTGGTTCGAGCGCGTGAACCGTCGCCCGGCCCTCGCCGGCAACGCCGGCCCGATGGGCCAGGTGCGCACCGCGGCGCTGGCCACGCTCACCGACGCTGACAAGGCCGATGCCGAACTCACGGCCATCCTCGCCGCCTTCCCCGCGGCCGGCGGCGGTGGTCGTGGCGGCGCGGGAATTTTTGGTCCCTGAAACTCTGGAATCCCATTGCCCATGAAAATCCGACTCCTCGTCGCCTTGCTCCTGCTCGGGGCGCTCCGCGGTTTTGCCGCGGAGTCCGCTCCTGCTCCGCTGACCAAGATTCCGCTCACCGGCTTCACGTCTTTATTCAACGGCAAGGACATGAAGGGCTGGCACTGGAGCCGGACCGTCCGCCACGGCACCGTCGGCGGCTTTCGGATTGAAGGCGGCGCGATGGCGTTGTTCCAGAATCCTTTTGGCCAGGGCGGCCTGCTTCTCACCGACAAGCGCTACAAGAACTTCGAGTTCTACGTCGAGACCGACATCCAGCCCGGCTTCAACAGCGGCATTTTCCTGCGTTCGACGGTCAGCGGCTATGCGTACCAGCTTGAGCTCACCGGTGGCCAGTCGACCACCGATCTCATGGTGGAGTCCTACAAGGCGCTCAGTGCCCAGGGCCGCACCACGCGGTTCGCGGAACTGTGGAATCCCAACGGCTGGAATTCCGTCCGCGTCCGCATGACGGGGGACGATCCGACGATCACCTGCTGGCTCAACGACACCCAGCTCTGGGAGGTCCAGGTCAACAACGCCCAGATCGCCGGGGAAACCGATGGCTTCATCGGCCTGCAACTTCACTGGACCTTTCCGACCAGCGTCACCGGCAGCACCATGGCGCTGACCAGCTGGAAACCGGACGCCGTCCTTCATTTCCGCAATATTTTCGTCAAGGAGCTCTAACATGAAGACCACCGTCACCCTCCTTTGCGCTCTCGCCATCGCGCTGACCGGCCGCGCCGCCGAACCCGCCAAGAAAACCGTCAACAGCATCGGCATGGAATTCTCGCTGATCCCGGCCGGGAGCTTCACCTACGGTCAGTTCCTCGCGCCTTTCCCGCCCGGCGGACCGGCCGCGAGCGGCATGACTGCGGCGCAGGCCGCCGCCGTTGCGAAGATGAACGAGGGCCTCGCTGCCACGGAACAAGTGGCCGCCGCCGCTCGCACGGCACTCTTGAGCGGCTCGCTGAACGGGGCGTCCCGCGCCCAGCTTGAAACCCAGGCCAAGGCCCTGGCCGACGCCGAGTCGGCTTTGGCCCTTGCCCGCGCCGATGCGTTCGGAGTCCTGCAAAAATCGGCCAATCGCCTGAGCACAACCGCCACCGCGAATCTCGCCCAGCAGTCGGCCGCGGCCGCGGGGCGGGGCGGAGCCGCCGGCGGACGCGGCGGCGGCAATCCTGCTGACATCTCCCGGGCTGAGGAACTCATCCAGGCGGCCCGCGCCCAGTACCCGGGCTTCACCGTCAAGATCCCGAAGGCCTTTTACCTCGGCACCTATGAGGTCACCCAGGAGCAGTGGGTGAAGGTCATGGGCAGCAACCCGGCCACGTTTCAGGACGGCAAGTTCGGCGTGACCGATGGCGCCAAGCATCCGGTCGAGAGCGTGACTTGGGCGGATGCGCAGGCGTTCGTGAAAAAGCTGAACGCGCTGGAAAAAACCAACGTGTACCGGCTGCCGACGGAGTTTGAGTGGGAGTACGCCGGCAAGGCCGGATCTCCCGATGATCCGTCGTGGAGCGACATCCGCGCCGGCGCCGTGCTCGCGAACACCCGCGGGGCCACGACGATGGCGGTCGGCACGAAGCTGCCCAACCCGTGGGGACTCTACGACATGCTCGGCAACGTTTGGGAGTGGGTCGACGACTGGTACAACGAAAAGCAGTATAACGACCCCAAGCCGCCCACCAAGGGCACCGAGCACGTTCTCAAGGGCGGCGGCTTTCTCGGCGACGTGAAAAACGTCGTCTATTCGACCCACGCCGGTGGCCCGGCCGACAAATGGGAAGTCGGCTTCCGCATCGTCCGCGAGGTGCGGTGAGCGAGGAGGCCGTTCGCCGCCAAGATCAATATGTAGTCCGGGTGCCCCCACCCGGAGATGCTCGATTCCGAGGTAGGGCTGAGGCGGTGCCTCAGCCGGGATCGATTGATCGCGGTTGAGGCACCGCCTCAACCCTACCCGCCATCCCATGGAGCAAACGGATCCGTCACCCGCCAAGCCCATGGTTTGCTTTGACGCTTTGACCTGTCGGGATTCTGGTCTCTGTTATCCCCATGAGCTCCGCTGCCCAATCCCCCGGCGCGCCGGTCGACCTTCCGGCTGACCGGCAGAAGATCGTCGACCTCGGCTTCGTCCCGGTGCGCGCCAAGCTGATCGAGGTCGCCGCCTTCCTCGACCGCGTCGAGCGCTACGGCGTCGCCTCCGACTACCGCTGTGTCGCGATGCGCGCCGCACTGTCCGCCCTGGCTGACGGCAAACCCGAGCGCGCCCGCCGCATCCTCGAATCCTTCAGCGATCCCACCACCGAGCCCGACGCCGTTTCCACCGGCAAGGCCGCCTACGGCGCCTATCGGCCACCGGGAGCCTAACGGCTCCCGGAGAGTTATCTGTTATTGGTTGCCGGTTATTTCTCCGGAGTTCCGACCCAATAACCAATAACCAGTAACCAATAACCTCTCCCGATCACCCCCATGCGCTACATCGAACCCCACGGCCACATGGTCAGTCGTACGACTGACGACTATCAGGCGATGGTGATCGCCGGCTGTCAGGCCGTCTGCGAACCCGCGTTCTGGGCCGGCTACGACCGCACTTCGGTCGACGGCTTCCGCGACTATTTCCGGCAGCTGACCGACTACGAGCCCGCCCGGGCCGCGAAGTACCGGCTGCCGCATTACTGCTGGCTCTGCATTAATCCCAAGGAGGCGGAGGACATGGCCCTCGCCAAGGATGTCATCGACCTCATCCCGAGCCTCCTCGACAAGCCCACCGTCCTCGGCATCGGCGAGATCGGCCTGAACCGGAACACCCGGAACGAGATGAAGGTGCTCGAAATGCACATCGACCTCGCGGTAAAGCACAACCAGCTCATCCTCGTCCACACCCCGCACCTCGAGGACAAGCTCAAGGGCACCCGCCTGATTTCCGACGTGCTGAAGTCGCACTCCGGCGTGAATCCCGGGCGCGTGATCATCGACCACGTCGAGGAACACACCATCAAGCGGGTCCTCGATCAGGGTTTCTGGGCCGGCATCACGCTCTACCCCGACTCGAAGTCCTCGCCGCCCCGCGCCGTGGACATGATCGAGATCTGCGGCCGCGAGCGCATCTGGATGAACTCGGCCTGCGACTGGGGCCACAGCGACCCGCTCTCCGTTCCGAAAGCCTGCCTCGAGATGCGGGCGCGCGGCTACAGCGCGGAGTTCATCGACCAGGTGGTTTACCAGAATCCCGTGCGCTTCCTCTCGCAGTGCCCGAAGTTCAAGCTCGGCGGGCAGCCCGCGGGATGAACCAGCGGCGGAAAAACGTCCCCGGCACGATGGCTCGTGGTAGGGCTGACTCGGTGAGTCAGCCGCGATCGTCGATTCCAAACCCGGCGTACATGGCATGTCCGCCCTACCTCGGCCAATGAAACTCCGCCACGGCATCCATCTCGCCTACTGCACGAACGTCCACCGCGGCGAGACGTGGGCGGAGACGCTGGGCACGCTGGAGAAGTTCACCCTGCCGGTCCGCGCCCGCGTGGCACCGGGCCAACCCTACGCGATCGGCCTCCGCCTCGGCGACCGCGCGGCGCGCGAGCTGGCCGAGCCCGGCACGCTGCGGGAATTCCAGCGCTGGCTCGACCGCCACGACTGCTACGTTTTCACGATCAACGGATTTCCCTACGGCAGCTTTCACGGCACCCGCGTCAAGGAGCAGGTCTATGCCCCCGATTGGTCCACGCCCGCACGGCTTGAGTATACCAACCGCCTCGTCGACCTGATCGCGCAGCTCGTGCCGGCGGGCATCGCGGGCAGCGTCAGCACCGTCCCGGGCTCGTTCAAGGAATTCGTCGCGCGCGAGCCGGCTCGTCGTCAGGCCATCGTCGCCAACGTGAGCGCCGCTGCGCGCCACGTGGGAAAAGTTTCTGCCCGCACCGGCCGCGATCTGCACCTTGGGTTCGAGCCGGAGCCGCTCTGCTACTTTGAGACGAGCGCCGAGACCGTGGCCTTTTTCGGCGACTGGATGGCGTCGGACCCGGGTGCGGCCGACCTCCGCCGCTATGTCGGCGTGAACTACGACTGCTGCCACCTCGCGATCGAGTTCGAGTCGCCCAGCGAGGCCCTCGGCCGGATTGCCGCCGCCGGCCTGCGCCTGAGCAAGCTGCACCTCAGTTCCGCGCTGCGCGTGAAGCCCGATGCCGCGGCCCGGAAGGCCCTGCAGCAATTTGTTGAGCCGACTTATCTCCACCAGGTCGTGGCCGCACGCGGCGGGGTGGTGCGGCACCGCTACACCGACCTGCCCGACGCGCTGGCCGACACGCCCGCCAATCCGCCGGACGACGAGTGGCGCGTGCATTTCCATGTGCCGCTGCACGCCCAGCCCGGCGAGCCGTTCGGCGATACTCGCGACCATATGCTCGGTGCTCTCGACTGGATTGCCGCGCACCCGGGAGCGTGCGAGCATTTCGAGATGGAAACCTACACGTGGGAAGTCCTCCCCGCCGCGCTGCGCACGGACATCGTGGACCAGCTCGTGGGCGAGTACGATTGGACGCTGGCCGCCTGCCGGGCACGCGGTCTCGCGGATCCGGTCTGAACCCTTCGGCCATGACTGCGGACCCCGGCACCCTTCGACGTCCTCCCTTCCGCGCCCTGCTCGACATGGCGCGGGCCGGGAATCTCCCGTCGGTCGCCTCGAACGTCATCGCCGCGCTCGTGCTCTCGGGCCCGGCCGGTGCGGCATGGCCCTCGGGGGGGCAGCTCGTGCAGGCGTTGGTCGCCGGATTTCTTCTCTACGCCGGCGGCGCGACGCTCAACGACGTGGCCGATGCCGACTTTGACCGGAAACACCGACCCGAGCGCGCGATCCCGACCGGGGTGTTTTCGCGCAACAGCGCCCTGATCGTCGGCGCGATCCAGATGGCCCTTGGCATGGCGATCCTCATCCGTGCTGGTGCCGCACCCTGGGCGCTCGTGGTCCTCGTGGTTGTGATCCTCGCCTACGACTGGCTCCACAAGCGCTGGGCGGGCTCGGTGGTCCTCATGGCGGGGTGCCGCTCGATGCTCGGTCTTTCGCTGGCGACGCTGCCGGGCCACCAGGCCGGCCCCTGGTTCTGGACGTGGACCGCCGCCGTGTTCGCCTACATCGTGGTGCTGAGCGTGCTGGCCCGCATGGAGTACAAGCAGGGTAGCGGCGAGGCGGCGCGCACTGGGCGGAAGATCGGCCGGCTGCTCGCGTTCATCCCGCTCATCGACGCCATCACGCTGGCTGCTGCCGGCGCTTGGGTCGGCGCCGTGGTTTGCGTCGTGGCGATTCCGGTTGGACGCTGGGCCCAGCGCCTCGCAGCCTCCACCTGACCGTCACCCCATGGACTCGTTCATCAAACCCATCTCAGTGCCCAATGAGCACCGGCTGATCTTCACGCGCGACGTGTTCGCCCCGGGCAATACCATCCTGGCGGACCAGCTTACCCCGCGCGAGCCGGGCGGACGCGCCCGGGCCGTGATCTTCTGGGATGGCGGGCTCGAATTCGCCTTTCCGGGCATCGACCGGCGCATTTCGGCGTGGTTCGAGGCGCAGAAGGACCGCGTTGAGCTTCTGACTCCTCCGGTTGCCCTTCCGGGCGGCGAGATCGTGAAGAACGATTTCCAGCACCTGCAGCGCGTGTGGGCCGTGATCAACGAGACCAAGCTTTGCCGGCATTCCTTCGTCATCGTCCTCGGTGGCGGCGCCATGCTCGACATGGTCGGCTTCGCGGCGTCGACGGCGCACCGCGGCATCCCGCTCATCCGTCTCCCCACGACCAGCCTCAGCCAGGGCGACGGCGGCATCGGCGTGAAGAACGGCATCAATTTCTTCGGCAAGAAGAACTGGCTCGGCGCGTTCTCGGTCCCGCACGCCGTGATCAATGACCTCGATTTTCTCAAGGGCCTGCCCGAGCGCGAGCGCCGCTGCGGCCTGATCGAGGCGGTCAAGGTGGCGCTGGTGCGCGATCCCAAGTTCTACGACTTCATCGAGACCCGGGCCGACGCCCTCGCGAAATTCGAGCAGGAGCCATTCGAGGCCGTGATCCGCGAGAGCGCCCGCCAGCACATGGAGCACATCGCGACCGGCGGCGATCCGTTCGAGCGCGGCTCCGGCCGCCCGCTCGATTTCGGCCACTGGGCCGCGCACAAGCTCGAGCAGCTCTCGGATTTCCGCGTCAACCACGGCGAGGCTGTCGCCGTCGGCATGGCACTCGACCTCATCTACGCGCGCCGCACCGGCCTGCTTTCGGTCGAGTGGACCGATCGCATCCTCGCGCTGCTCCTCCGCC
>CAIYFD010000026.1 GCA_903925425.1 uncultured Opitutia bacterium
CGGGATGGACGGGACTCGAACCCGCGACCTTCTGCGTGACAGGCAGACGCTCTAACCAGCTGAGCTACCACCCCAAAATGGGTGAAGGGCGGAACGTAGAATTGGCCGAGGGCGAGTCAAGAGCGGTTTTCCCTGACGCGGCGTCGGGCCATTTCACGCCATGCCGCCGGCCCAAGGCGCTCCAGCGAGCGCGGATCCATGCGCCGGTCCGCCCCCTGAGGCAGCAACCGGTAAATCGCGCCGGACTCGGCCAGGATTAACCGGAGGCCCACCATCCGCAGGACCGGCCCCGTGTGAAGAACGCCGCCGCCCCCTTTTTTCGGATCGGCCACGAGCGTACCCACAAGCTCCAGCCGACCGCCCGGCAGGTCGGTGATCCTCGAGTCCTTCAACATCGGCGTGGCTGGCATTTCCCATTTTAACGCGGGTTTCGTCCAAATCTTTCATCCCCGCGCGGGATTCAGATTTTAGTCACGAGATATTTGCCGCACCCGCTTCCCGCCCCGCCCGGGGCATCCTGAGAACATGCTCGCAAATGCCGGCCGCGATTTGCATACAGGCCGACGTTCCGCCATGCCGACCTACGAGTACGCCTGCACCAAATGTGGCCACGCCTTCGAGGCGTTCCAGCCCATGAAAGACGCACCCCTCAAGCAGTGCCCCAAGTGCCGCAAACAGGCACTGAAGCGCCTGGTCGGCGGCGGCGCCGGACTGATCTTCAAGGGCAGTGGGTTCTACATCACCGACTACAAGAAGAAGTCTGGCAGTCCCGACAGCGGCGCTTCGGCCGCCGCCAAACCGAAACCCACCCCGGCCCCGGCCGCCTCCTGACTCACCCCCGCCATGAGCACACAGAAAATCGACCGTGCCCTCTACGGCCCCAGCTGGACCGAGGTCATCTTCGGCGCCATCCTCAGCTTCGGCCTCGGCATCTGCCTCGCCATCGTGTTCCTGATCCTCAAGCCCGTGCAGGTCGTCTTGGAAGTGCCCAAGGAGGACAAGATCGTCCGCAACATGGAGTACTTCATCCAGGGCGCGAAGGATTCCACCAAGGGCCGCGGCGTTGACGCCAAGCTTAAGCAGCTCGGCGAGGGCAAGTCGGTCACGCTGTCCGAGGGCGAATTAAACTCGATTTTCGGCGGCAAGGCGCCGGCCCCGGCGCCGAAAGCCCCCGCCAAGGCAGACCCGAAGGCCCCGGCCAAGGCGGCGGAACCCCCGCCGATGACCGCCACCTCCGCCCCCAATTTCCGCATCGTCGGCGACCGGCTGCAGATCGGCCTGCCGACCACCATCGATTTCCTCGGCATCAACGAGTCCCTCGTGGTCGTCGCCACCGGCAGGTTTTCCACCAGCGGCGGCAAGGTCAGCTACGACATCGACGACTTCCGGGTCGGTTCGCTCCCGGCCAACCGCCTCCCCTACATCAAAAACGCGGTGACCAAGAAGATTCTCACCGCCCAGAATTTTCCCGAGGAGCTGACGAGCATCTGGGACAAACTCGCGAGCATTACCATTGAGGGCAACGCGCTGACGCTGAACATGCCGTGACCCGCCGGTGGCCGGAGCCACCGAGGAAGCCGTCAGCGGTCGGAAGTCAGAGGGCAGGAGTCGCGAGCTGAATGGCATTCTTCGGTTGGAATCTCCTTCCCTCCTGCCTCCTTCCATCCTGACTCCTTGTCAGTATCCCCATGGATTTCCCCGCCCTGCTTGCCGCCAGTGTCGCCCGCGTCGAGGCGGGACTGGACCGTCACCTGCCCGCCGCCGGCGAACGCCCCGCGCGCCTGCACGCCGCAATGCGCTACAGCCTGATGGGCGGCGGCAAACGCCTCCGGCCCGTCCTCCTCCTGGCTGCCGATGACTTGTCAGCCGCCGGACCGGCGAAGGCTGATCCCGTGCCGGCTGCCGTGGCGGTCGAGTGCCTGCACACCTATTCGCTGATCCATGACGATCTGCCGTGCATGGACGACGACGACCTGCGCCGCGGACGCCCAACCGTGCACAAGGCCTACGACGAGGGCACCGCGGTGCTGGCAGGCGATGCGCTGCTGACCCACGCTTTTGCCCTGCTCGGCAACGCCTATGCGGAAAAACCGATCCTTGCCACCGCCTTGGTGCGCGAGCTCGGTGAGGCCGCAGGGAGCCGACACCTGATCGGCGGACAGATGGAAGACCTGTTGGCCGAGGGCAAAGCCTCCGCCACGGCCGACGAACTCGACTTCATTCACCTCAACAAGACCGCCGCCATGCTCGAGGCCTCGCTCGTGATGGGCGGCCTGACCGGCGGGCTCGCCGAGCCACATCTGACCACCCTTCGCACCGCGGGCCGCCAGCTCGGCCTAGCTTTCCAGATCATCGACGACATCCTCGACGCCACGGCTGACACCGCGACCCTCGGCAAGACCGCAGGCAAGGACGCGAAGGACGGCAAGACCACTTACGTGAAGCTGCACGGCCTCGAGGCCTCCCGGCGCTTCGCGAACGAGTGCACGGACCGGGCGCTTGCGGCGATCGCGTCGCTGCCTGGTGAAACGGGGTTCCTCAGGACCTTGGCCACCACGATGGCGAAGCGGGGGGCGTAATCGGGAGGGGGTGATCGGAAAGTCACCTTGTCCCCCACTCTCACAGTCTCCTTGTCGGTATTTCTTTCGATTGCGCCAAAGGCGCAATCACACCCCGTGCTGCTTGCAGAGGGCCACGAGCTTCTTGCGCCCGAGGTCGAGGCGTTCGCCGCGCTCCCAATCAAAAGCGTCCATGGCAATCTCGGTCGTGATCGCGCCCGGCTTGTGCTGCAGTCGGCGCAGCATGTCCTCGATGTCTTTCGGAAACGGGTGCTTCCCGTCGAGCAGCATGGCTCGAATCGGGTGATTGTCCCTAGGATCGGATGAAGTCATATTGGGCCTACTCCCACTTTTGGTTTTTAGTCGGTTGATGCAAGTCTGTTGAAGAAAGGATGGCGTCCTTCTGCGGTCGGCTGCGCCGCCGGGCGGGCCCAAGGCCCGCAATCACCGAGAGCCAGAAACCGGCGGTCCCGGAGTGAAGCAGCCTACCGGGGCAAAAAAATCCCCGCGGCGCGAGCCGCGGGGATTGAAATCAGACAGGCTCAGGGAGCTTAGATCTTGCCCCACTCCTTGAGACGCGCGGCCGTGGCTTCAGCCTGGGCCATGTTACCGCCGTCGTACTCGAGGACGTACCACTCGGTGCCGCCGACCGCCTTGTCCTCGCAGGCCGCGAAGATCGCGGGCCACTTGGCCAGATTGCCGTCGGTCGGGTCGCCCACGAGCTTGCCGCCGCCACCGTTGGCGGGCTTGACGTGCACCGTGTTGGCGCGGCCCGGGTACTTCTTCATCAACTCGATCTGGTCGCGGCCGGCCGTGCCGACATGCCCGAGGTCGAGCTGCATGTAGACGTCCTTCGTCGTGCGGGAGAAGAAGATCTCCCACGTGGCGACGCCGTCGATCGTGTTAAAGTCCGGCGGATGACTGTGGTAGTAGGTGTGCATGCCGGCCGGCAGTTTGGCTTGGATACCGTTGAAGATATCGGCCACAGCCTCCCACTCGGCCTTGGTCGCCGTGGAGGGCGTATCCTTGGCGAGGACCGTAGGACCGCCACCGCCACGGCCACCGCGGCCGGGATTAGCGAGTCCGGCGAGCTGCTCGGACGTGAGTTTATTGGCCGAGCCCTGAATCTTGGCGATCGTGTCGGCCTTGGCGTTGGCGAGGGCAAGCTCAGCCTGGCCGAGGTTGTCGACCTTGGCCTTGATGGCCGCCATGTCAGCCGTGCCGGCGAAGACCGCGGCACTGAGCTGGCTACGGGCATCGGTCACGGCCGCATTGGCCTTGGTGAGGGCATCCGCCATGCCCGTCGGGGCGATCTGCGCGGCGGTGAGACCCTGGATCAGCACGGGAGCCGCGGCACCGCGGCCACCACCAGCTCCACCCGCGGGGGCAAGCGCCTGACCCGGGTTGGTTTGTGAAACGCCGAGGCGGATGTTGCCGATGATCTGGTTGAACTCGATCGTCTCCTTCAGCGCGTCGCCCTGCATGGTGTTGATCGCGATGTGCGAGCCGACCGCCTTGAGGCCGTTGTCATCAAGCATCTTTCGGATAGCCTTGGCATCGCGGCCCGGAGGATAACCGGCGAACTCAACGCCCTTGTAGCCGAATGCGGCAAGTTTCGCGAGTGAGCCATCCGGATCCGTGCGGAATTCGCCACCGATGGTGTAGAGCTGGATCGCAAAGGGAATGGTCTTCGCACCATAATTCGGCGTAGCGGCCATGAGGCCACGGGTACCCGGGAGGGAGGCGGTGGCCGCCAAGGCGGCGGTCGCAGCGCCGGCCTTGATAAAGTCGCGGCGGTTGTAGGAGGGGGTGTTCATGTTTTCGCTGGTACGCTGGCGGGTTGTACTTGGGAGTAAACTGCACGGCATCGGCCGCACGGCTTGGGTGCGGAAAAGTGCTCCGGACCGTCCTGTCATGGCAACACTTTTGCCCCGGTATTTGACCCGCGGGACTTGGTGCAAAAACGCAGACGCCCGCGCCGGCTCAGATCTTGCCCCACTCCTTGAGGCGCGCGGCGGTCTTCTCCACCTGCGTCAGGTCTCCGCCATCGTACTCGAGGACGTACCACTCGGTCCCGCCCACGTTCTTATCCTCGCACGCCGCGAAGATCGCGGGCCACTTGGCCAGATTGCCGTCGTTCGGGTCACCGACCAGCCGCCCATCGCCGCCATTGGCCGGCTTGACATGCACACTCCTAGCGCGGCCGGGGAATCTCTTCATCTCCGCGACCTGATCCACGCCAGCGGTACCCATGTGGCCGAGATCGGCCTGCATGAAAACATCCTTGCTGGCGCGACTGAAGAAGATGTCCCAGGTCGCTTCGCCGTTGATCCTGGCGAAATCGGTCGGATGGCAGTGGTAGTACGTCGCCATCCCGTGCGGCTTCAGCTTTGCGGCCAAGGCACTGAAGGTGTCGGCGATATCCTCCCACTGTTTCTTCGTCGCCGTCGTGGTCATGGCCTTGGGATCGAAGGCCCCTCCGCCCGCCACCGTGAACGAGACGCCGAGGCGGGTGTTCCCGATGATCTGGTTGGTCTCGATCGTTTGCTTCAGCTGGTCGTCGGTCATCGTGTTGAGCCCGCCGATGTGATAACCCACGGCCTTCAGGCCGTGCTTATCCAGGAGCGCACGCATGGCCTTGGCATCGCGGCCACCCGGAAAAGCCGTGTAGAACTCGACGCCCTTGAAGCCCAGGCCGGCCAGCTTCGCCAAGGTGCCCTCGGGATCGGTGGTGAAGGCGCCGCTGACGGTCCAAAGTTGCAGCCCAAACGGGATCGTCTTCCCGCCATAACTCGGGGCGGAGGCGGCCATGAGTCCACGGGCGCCCGGAAGGGACGCGGTGGCGGCGAGAGCGGCGGTGGCGGCACCGGCCTTGAGGAAGTCGCGGCGGCTGAAGGACGGGGTGTTCATGTTTTCTCCGATGGGTTGCGCTGCGGGGGTTGACTGTTCCGGGCAGCGGATGCGGCCCGGCTTGGGTGTCCGAAAAATGCGTCGGGCGGGCGCGCCGGGGCAATCCTTTTAGCCCTCGGCGCGGCGCTTCGCGTCGGCCTCGATCAGCGCCTTGCTGCGCTCGAGTTCGGCGCGAACCGCGGTCTTTACCTCAGGGAGTTCGGCGGCGGGACGGGACGGGGCACCGGCGAAGATGTAAAACTTCATCTTCGGCTCGGTGCCGCTGCCGCGCGCCGCAAACGAGATGCCGTTGGCCAGCGTGACGATGTAAAGGTCCTGCTTGGGAATGAGCTCACCGTCGGCGTCGTGAAGGTCCTGCCGGCCGAAGTCCTCGAACTTCGTCACCGCCACCCCGCCGAAATCGCGCGGCGGCGCTGCGCGGTACGTGTCGAGGATCCGCCGGATCTTCGCGTTGCCGCTCGCGCCTTCATAATAGAGATTGATCACGGCCTCGGCGTAATAACCGCAGCGCGCGTAGATCTCGTCGAGGTACTCGGGCACGGTGAGTCCACGGCCCTTCACCCAGGCGCAGACCTCAGCCATCATCAGGCACGCGGCGTTGCCGTCCTTGTCGCGCACAAAATCATTGGGCAGGTAACCGTAGCTCTCCTCACAGCCGAACGCATAGAAACTCCCGTGCTCCTGAGCGAGTTCCGCGCGGCGCGCCAGCGGCAGGGCGTCGTAGTCGAAGTCCGGACCCTGGGCAGCCCGCACCTTTTTCTCGTAGCCGCGCATCTTGGCGGCGATCCACTTGAAGCCCGTCAGCGTGTTGATGACCCGCACGCCGTGGTAGCGGCCGACGGCATCCTGCAGCTGGGTCGTGACAAAGGTCTTCACGATGCAGACGCGCTCCGAGCCCGCGGCGGGGATGAGCCCCAGCTGCTTTAACTTCATCAGGCGGTAGTCAGCCATGAGTGCGCCCACCTGGTTGCCCGAGAGCAGCTCCAGACGGCCGGCCCGGTTCCGGACGGCACAACCCATCCGGTCGGCGTCGGGATCCGTTGCGAGTACGACATCCGAGCCCTTGGCCTCGGCGACCGCGAGAGCCAGCGTCAACGCCTCGGGATTCTCGGGGTTCGGCGACTTCACCGTTGGAAACTGTCCGTCGAAAGCGACCTGCTCGTGCGGTTGGTAAACCTCGCACTTGGCATGGAGCAGCAGCGGCACGGCGTGGATGCCGCCCGTACCGTGGATATTGGTGAACGTGACATTGAGCCGGGCCGCCCGGAGCATTGCGGGATCGAGCACGGCCTTGCTCGCCACGGAAAGATACGCGTCGTCCGCTTCGCGGCCGAGCGTCTTCACGCCGGACAGCTTTGGGGTCAGATAAGCGCCGAGCTCCGCCAAAGGCACCTTGTTCACCTCGGCGACGATCCCGGTGTCGTGCGGCGGCACGACCTGGCCACCGTCGTCGAAGTAGGCCTTAAAGCCGTTGTCATGGGGCGGATTGTGGCTGGCCGTGATCACGACGCCGGTGTGGGCGTGCAGCGAGCGCACGGAAAAACTCAACTGGGGGGTTGGTCGCGGTCCGTCGAAAATCCACGCCTCGCCGCCGAGCTGGGTCCAGGTGGACGCCGCCAGCTCGGTGAAATGCCGGGAGAAATGGCGCACGTCATGCGCGATGACAAAACGGGGCCGGTCAGTAATTCCCTTCGAGAGCAGATAGCGCTGCGTGTAGCGAAAGAGGCCGATCACCGCGCGGATCAGGGTGAAGTCATTGAGGACATTGCTGCCAATGGCGGCATGCTCCGGGGCACCCGAGGCATCGAGTGTGCCAATCTCGGCCGACGCGGCCACGACGCCGATCGTGCGGCCGCGCATCCCGCCGGTGCCGAACTCGAGATAGCGATAGAAGCGGTCGTTGAGCTCGGACCATGCCGCGCGGGCGACGAGCTCGTCGACCGCGGACTGCGCCCAAGGCGGTAAGCCGGCGCCGAGGAAGGCGGCGATGTTTTCCGCCGTCGAGGGCAGGATCTGGCCGCCAGCGGCGGCCTTCCGGACGAGGTCAGCAGTGATCATGGAGAAGCGGGCAGCACGAGTCCGTCACGGATCGCAGGCGGCGGCGAGAGTTTCCGCCACGCGGCCGCGAACGCGCGTTCGTCGTCGGCGAACAGGGGCGAGACCTCGATCGCCGAGGCCGGCAGGCCGGTGGCGTCCACCTCCACGGTTGCGCCCGCCGCGCGCAGCCAGCGCGCCCACTGCCGGAGCTGGTCGTCGCAGGCGGTCTGGGGCGAGTCGGCACCCGTGGCGTTTTTCACCGGGGAAAAATCATCGGCCCGGCTGGTCTCGAGCAGCAGCGCATTCCGGGCGAAGGGCAGCGCGTCGAAAACAAAGAGTTCGAACTTAACGCCGTTGGGCTTGCTGGGCTGCACCGGAAGGCCCGCCGCATCGACCGTGGAGATTTTTTTGTCGGCCCGATGGAAAGGCAGGGCCCCCTCGCCGCCGGCGAGCCGGCGCACGAACTCGCGGTCCAGCACATGGACTGCGATGTTGCCCGCGCGGAACCGCAGGCGGCCATCGGGCTCGCGCTCCGCCTGGGTCTCGGCGGGAACATCGGAGTACTCCACGACCGCCAGCCGGCCCGCGGTGCGGCAGAAGAGCCCGACCTTCTCCGCCGGGTCGGTCTTCACGACCATCTTGCTCGACATCTCCGAGCCGCCGAGCAGATGCCAGCCGAGAAATACCGGATCGACGGCACGCACCAGCGGATTGTCGACTTGGAAATAGCTGATCGTGTCGACGCCCTCGGCGCGCATCAGGTCGAGGGCCCCGCTGCGATCCAGCGCGCGAAGCGAACCGCCGTGCCCATCGGGCGAAAGCGCGATCGTTCCCGGGGTCTCGAGCAGGATGCGGCCCGCGAAGTCCACCGCCGGCATGCGGCCCTGCCGGAGAAAATGCACCCGGCCGCGATCCAGTCCGAACCAGCCCTGCGCGGCGAAGAAGTCCTCCGTCGCCGCGTGATTCTGGTGGCTGGTCATGATGAACCAGTGCAGCGGCCGGCCGGCGACGCGCCCCGCCGCGATGAGCTTCTCCGCAAAAACCTGGAAAAGCGGCAACCGCCGCACCGGCGTCACGGGAAACGTGCCCTTGGGCCCGTCGAAGCCGAGCCGCGTCCCCTGCCCGCCCGCCACGGTGAACGCGGCGACACGCCCGGCCCGCAGCGCCTCGCGGCCGGCCGCTTCCGCTCGCGCCCAGGCCGCGGCGTCGCCGCCGTTCACCGGCAGGGGAACCGCCGGGGCCGGCTCGAGCCCCACCAGGCCGGGACCGCGGGTCCCCGCCCCAGCCACGAGGGTGCGGTGCAACCGGGCCACCTCGGCGAGGTCGATCTCACCCGCCTGCGCGAGGAGTTCCGTCCGCTGCGCCGCATCGAGCCGGTCAAGAAAGGCGAAGACTCCACCCTGCCCGGCAGCGGCGAAACGCTCAACCAGCGGTGCGTGAGGCAGGCCGCGGCTCATTCCACGAAGTCGAAGACCCACTCGTTGGGCCGCGAATATTTCAGGCGCTCGCGGAGCAGGCGCTCCAACAGGGCGGAATCGGTGTGCAGGCGTGCGAGATACTTCTCCTGCGCGGCCACCTTGACCTTCAGCTCGGCCACCTGCCGCACCAGTGCCTGCTGCGTCAGGCGCTGCTTCCCGTACTCCTGCCTCATCTTCAGCGTGAGCGTGCCCGCGCCTAGGCTGATACCCAGGAACAGGAGGAGATAGAGCCCGGCAAGGAGGCGGCGTGAATTCACGGCGAAGACGAAACCTAGGAACGGGGCGCCGGCCTTATGAGTAAAGCAGATTTCAAAACGCCGGGGCGCGCCGCGTTTAGGCGTGCGTTTTTCGGGGGCGGCGCGCAATTTCGGTTCCGCATGTATCAGAGCTTCTACGGGTTCAAGGAGATGCCGTTCAACATCACCCCGGACCCGAAATTTCTCTACCTGAGCCCCACCCATCAGGACGCGCTGCAACACCTGAAGTTCGGTGTGCAGCAAAAGAAGGGCTTCATCGTGCTCATCGGCGAGGTGGGCTGCGGCAAGACGACACTCTGCCGGCGTTTCCTCAGCGAGCTCGACCCGGCCCGCTACGACACCGCGCTCATCCTGAACCCGCGGATCACCGAGACCCAGATGCTGAAGGCCATCCTCACGGACCTCGGCGAAACCAAGCTCGCGCGGAGCCAGGCCGACCTCGTCTCGCAGATGAACCGCGTGCTCCTCGAGCGCATCGACCGCGGCCGCGACATCGTGCTGATCATCGACGAGGCGCAGAACCTCAAGTTCGAGGTCCTCGAGCAGATCCGCCTCCTCTCCAACCTCGAGACCGACAAGCAGAAGCTCCTCCAGATCGTCCTCATGGGCCAGACCGAGTTGAAGGCGATCCTTGCCCGCGACGAGCTGCGCCAGCTCCGCCAGCGCATCCTCGTCCATTACGAGCTGCACAAACTTTCGCTCACCGACGTCACCCACTACATCCACCACCGCCTCGCCCTCGCCGGCAGCCAGGGCACGCCCACCTTCACCAAGTGGGCCCTGCGCCAGATCCACCGCGGCAGCGGAGGCATTCCGCGCATGGTGAACAGCCTGTGCGACAAGGCCCTGCTCTCCGCCTTTGTGCGGGAATCCGACGAGGTCACGTTCTGGGATGTCCGCCGCGCCCTGAAGGACGTCAAGGAGCTCACCGAATGAAGCCATGAGCCTGATTTCGGAAGCCCTGAAAAAAGCCCAGCGCCAGCGCACCTCCGAGGTGCCCGGTGGCGAGGGCCCGCGCGTCGTCATCCGGCGCGGTGCGACGCCCGCCGCCAAGCAGGTGCTCTTCCTCGCGGGCGGTGTCGTGGTCGCCGTGGTGGCCGCCGCCATTATCGCCGTCGTGATGCTGCGGCCCAGCGAGGAGGAGATCACCGCCCGCGTCGCCCTCGCCGCGGCCAAGGCGAAGACCGCCCCGCCCGCCAAGAACGCCACCAGCGAGCCCGCCGGGCAGATCGCACTGGCGGCACCGTCCGCCAATCCGGCCGCCGCCAAGTCGGAGGCCCCGCCGCCGATAATCGTATTGACTCTACCCCGGTCCGGCGCCGCCGCCGCAGCCGTTCCCCTCGCACCCGCGCCCGAGCGGCCCGCCCTCGTACCCGCCTCCGCCGCCGCCACCAACCGCGGCGGTTCGCCCGGCGCCCTGCAGGACTACGTCGACACCCTGCGCATCACCACGTGGTCAGCCGCCCCCGCGCCGGCCGACAGCAAGGTCATGATCAATGGCAAGGTCTACCGCATCAACGACGAGGTGGATCGCGCGCTGGGTCTCAAGCTGACCGACGTCAAGGCCGACCGCATCATCTTCACCGACGAACACGGCACGGCCTGGGTGCGTCGGCTCTGAACCGTGCTCCACCGCCCCCAGCGCACCCGCACCCGGCTCCGCCAGCTGACGGATGGCGTGCTGTTTGTCGTGGCGTTCATCGCCGCATATTTCCTGCGCGCCGGTTTCCCCTGGTTCGACCTGTCCCCGCTGGAGCCGTTCGCGGACTACCTGCGCCTGCTGCCGGCGGTGGCGGTGCTTGGCCCCGTCATCCTCCATCTCCAGGGCTTCTACGACTCCCCGCGCGCGCCGGCGCGCCTCGCGGCGCTTTTCCTCATCCTGCGCAGCTGCACGTTCACCGTCCTCGGACTCATCGCCTGGCTCTTCATCCTGCGCGAACAGCTCGCGCGCTCCGTCATCATCCTCGTCGGCGGCTTCGCCGGGCTGCTGCTCTACCTGCGCTATGAGTTCACTGTCTGGCTCGACGGCCGGGAATTCGCCCTCGCCCAGTTCCGCCGCCGCGTGCTGTGGGTCGGCCGCCCCGCCGAGAACACCCGCCTCCGCGCCGGGCTCACCCGCGCCGACACCGCCGGGCTGGAGGACGCCGGCGACTTCGACCCAGCGGCGCAGGCCGACGCGGAGTTCGTGGCGCTCCTCCATGAAAGCGCGCCCAATGTCGTGATCCTCAATCTTGCCGGCCTGCCCGAGGACGCCTCCCGCCGAATCCTCCGCCTCTGCGGCCATGAGGGCATCGAGGTGCTGGTGCGCCCGGGCCTCGCCCCCCTCGAGACCCCGCGACTCACGCTCGACCGCTTTGGCGGCGAACCCGTGTTCTACTACCGGGCGCAGGCGGCCTCGCCCGTGGAGCTGCTCCTCAAGCAGGTGCTCGATTATGTCGGCGGGGCGATCCTGCTTCTCGGGCTCACGCCGCTGATCGGACTCGTCGCCCTCGCCATCCGGCTGTCGTCACCCGGCCCCGTGCTCTACCGCCAGAGCCGCGCCGGCTTGAACGGCCGGCCGTTCACGATGTTCAAGTTCCGCTCGATGACCGTCGGCGCCGAGCGCCGCCAGCAGGAGCTGGCCGGGCGCAATGAGATGCGCGGTCCCGTGTTCAAGGTGAGTGACGATCCACGGGTGACGACGCTCGGCCGTTTCCTGCGCCGGCACAGTCTCGATGAGCTGCCGCAACTGTGGAACGTGATCCGGGGCGAGATGAGCTTGGTCGGGCCGCGTCCGCTCCCGGTCGAGGAAGTGAAGCGGTTCGACAACGACACGCACCGCCGCCGGCTCAGCGTGCGGCCGGGGCTGACCTGTCTCTGGCAGATTAGCGGCCGCAACGACATTGCCGACTTCACCGACTGGGTCCGCCTCGACCTCCAATACATCGACGAGTGGTCGCTCTGGCTCGACGTGAAGATCCTCCTCGCGACCGTTCCCGTGGCGCTGCTTGGCCGGGGCGGGCGGTAGGGCCCGGCGGTCCGAGGGCGGAGGACGAAAGGCCGACGCCAAATAATTCCGAAATGGGGCCGGCGGCATTCTCCGTCTTCCGCCGTCGGCCATCCGTCCTCAGGCTTGCCGGTCCGCCAGGTATTTCGCCACCTGCGCCTTCGTCTGCGTGTTCAGGATGTTTTCCTTCACCAGCCAGCCCTTGCGGGCGGCGTTGATCCCGGCCGCGACGTGCCGCAGGCCGGCGGTCTCGTGCGCATCGGGATTGATCGAGCACCGCAGGCCCTTGCCGGCGGCCTTGCGCCAGAGGCGCCAGTCCATGTCGAGGCGCCACGGGCTCGCGTTCAACTCGATGATCACCCCGTGGGCGATCGCCGCATCAATCACCTTCGCGGCATCCACCCGGTAGGACTCGCGGCGCAGCAGCAGCCGGCCCGTCAGGTGGCCGAGCATTGTCACGTGCGGCTGCTCGATCGCCCGGATGATGCGCGCTGTCATCGTCGCCTCATCCTGGGAAAACGCGTTGTGCACCGACACCACCACGCAATCGAGCTGGCCGAGGATCTCGCTGGAAAAATCAAGCCGACCGTCGGCGAGGATATCGCACTCCGTGCCGGTGAAGACGTGGGTCTTGAAACGCTGCGACGCATTGAGTTTCCGGATCTCCTCCACCTGCGCCAGCAGGCGTTCCTCGGTGAGGCCGTTTGCCTGGACGCTCGCCTTGGAATGGTCCGCGATCCCGAGGTACTCCCAGCCAAGCGCCTCCGCCGCGGCCACCATCTCGACCAGCGTGTTGCGACCGTCCGACGCCGTCGTGTGGTTGTGGAAGGCCCCGCGTAAATCGCCCAACACAACGAGCCGGGGCAGCTCGCCCTTTTCCGCCTCTTCGATTTCACCCTGCCCCTCGCGCAATTCGGGCGGAATGAAGTGCAGCCCGAGCTTCTGGAATAACTCGGTTTCGGTCCGCACGACCACCCGGTCCTCCGCCGCGGTTTGGGCCACCGCCGCCTTCACCGTCGCTGGCTTGGCCGCTTTGGCCGGCTCAGGTCCGCCGTCCGCCATCCGCCCTCCACCGTCCGGGTCACGGCTGTCAGCCGCGACCAGCCCCCACTCGCTCAGCCGCAGCCCGCGGGCGAGCGCCCGCTGGCGCATCTGCACGTTGTGGTCCTTGGACCCGGTGAAATGGTGCAGCGCAAAGACGAACTGTTCCTCCGGCACGATCCGCAGGTCGGCCTGCAGGCCGCTCTCGAAGCGCACGCTGGCCTTGGTTTCGCCCTGCGCCGTGACCTCCTGCACGCGCGGCATCGTCGTGAACCACGCGACAACCGATGTCACGTCAGTCGCCGCCACGACAAAATCAAGGTCACCCACCGTCTCCATCCCGCGCCGCAGGCTGCCCGCCGCCTCGGCGTGGATCACACCCGGCAGGGCGCGCAAACCTTCCACGATCGGCTGGGCAATTTCCGAGGCCAGCCACCAGAGATGCCGTTTCCCGTACGCCTCGCGGTGCGCGATGCCGGCCAGAATTTTTTCCTGCGTCTTCTCGCCGAAGCCGTCCAGCGCGGCAACCCGGCCGTCCCGGCAGGCGGACGCGAGCGCGGCGAGGTCCGCCAGCCCCAGTTTGTCGTGCAGGGCGCGGATCTTTTTTGGCCCGAGCCCGGGCACGTCGAGCATCTCCACCAGCCCGGGCGCGACCGAGGCCCGCAACGTCTCCAGAAATCCCAACTGGCCGGTGGCGTGGAGCTCCCCGATCTTCTGCGCTCGCGCCTCGCCGATGCCCTTCACGCTCTCGAGTTCGTCCGCCGCGATCAACCGCGCCAGCTCGGCTTCCTCGATCGCCTCGAGCACCCGCGCGCCCGCCTGATAGGCCCGCACCTTGAACGGGTTCTCGCCCTTGAGCTCCAGCAGCGTGCCGATCTCGGCCAGTGCATCGGCGATTTCGTTCTTGGTCATGACCGGAAGTTGCCACGAAAAAACCGAAAGACACGAAAAACCAAACAGCCAAAGCCCCCCAAGTTTCGATTCCCTTTCGGGCCTTTCGTGTGTTTCGTCGGCGCGAATCCCCATGCCGTTCACCTACGAGCGCACAATCCACTTCGCCGACACGGACGCGGCCGGCGTGGTGTTCTTCGCCAACTACCTCGCCATCTGCCACGAGGCCTACGAGGAGGCGCTCGGGGGCGCCGGCATCAATCTCGCGAAGTTCTTCGCCGATACTGGCACCGTGGTACCGATCGCGAAGAGCGAGGCCGAGTACCTCCGGCCCCTGGCCGTTGGCGACCGGATCCGGGTGAGCGTGACCCCCGCGCTCCTCAGCGAGAATTCCTTCGCGCTCATCTTCGAGATCAGCCGCACCGGGCCGCCGGCCAAACTTGCCGGCCGTGCCCGCACCGAGCACATCTGCATCTCCAGCCGCGACCGCCAACGCA
>CAIYFD010000027.1 GCA_903925425.1 uncultured Opitutia bacterium
CCATTCGGCACCGTGCGACCGAGCCGCACCGAGGGTGTGGATAAGATCACGTTCGGCGCTGACATCGGCGGGGAGGAAATGGATCGCGCAGCCCTCGGTCTGCAGGCGGCGCGCGACCTTCTCCGGCAGCGGGGCGCAGACAAAAGCCACCGCGCCACCCTGATCCTGCCAGGCCTGCGCGAGCGCAAGGGAGCGCATGACGTGCCCCACCCCGATGGCGGTGCTGGCGTCGGCGCGCAGGAGAAGGAAGGGCGGCATGGCGGAATAGGTGTGTTCAGGCCCGGCGCTCGAAAAGAAACCACGTCAGGTCGTCCTGCTGCTCTCGCGGGTCGCGGTGGTAGCTGAAGCCGTAGTCGGCCAGCGCAAATTCGGGACAGACGTCCATGAACCCGCCGCCAAAATCGCGGCGGAAGAGCCTGCCCTCGTGCCCGTGATAAAGCACTTCCTCCGGCCGGCGGTTATAGTACTCCGCAATCAGCACGTGCCGGGCGGAGCAATCCGCCAGCTTGCGGTACACCGCGGGCAGCATGTCCGGGCTGAGGTGAATCATCACCCCCTTGATGAGCACGAGGTCGAACGTCCGGCCCGGGGTGAAGTTCAGGATCGAGCCGTGAACCACCTCGTCGCCGACGCCGTCATGGCGCAGGCGGTCGACCGCCCGGGCGTTGATCTCGACGCAGGTCTGGCGGGCCTGCGGATAAAGCAGCTTCAGGGCGCGGAGGTTGAGACCGATGTTGGCGCCAAGCTCGCAGATCGAGCCGGGGGCCGGGCGGACACTCCCCAGCGCCCGCGTGAAGAAATGGAGGTTGCCGGCGAGGGCGGCCGGGTCGGCCTCGTTGCGACCGATGTAGTCGTTGCCGAAATCACCGGCCCAGAAGGCCTCCTGCGGGGTGCGGAATGCATCGATCGCGGGGTTCATGCGGGAAGCGCGGCGAAAAAGTCATGCTTTAACTCGGCAAGGGCCCAGTCCTCCTCGCGGTCAATGTCCTGCGCCTCCATGGCGGAGACCTCGAGTCCGGCGCAATTCGGACCCATCAGCTCCTTGGTCGCGAGAAAACGGTCGACGCGCATCCAGTACCACTGGCCGGCATCATGATAGGCCGGCTCCAGATCCTGGCTGCGGGAATCGTAGTGCTCGGGATGCAGCATCGGGACGCGCCCCTCCCGGAGCAAGAGCGCCCGTTGGATCGGAGAGGGAAACCGCACGAGCGGCAGCACGGCGGTGAGTTGTGCATCCATCTCCAGCTTTTCCCTTCCCCGCCTCAGTTGGTCGGCGGTCACCAAGGCCGCGGTGGGATAAAGGCCGCAGGCTAGGGAAAAACTCCGCCCGAGTTCCCGATAACGCAGAATCACCTCGTGAAAGACCTCCTCGCTGCCGGCAAAATCCCCCGCGTTCCTTTCCGAGCGCAGGAATGGCACGGTGGCACCGCATTCCCGGGCCACGGCGGCGATGGCCGCGTCGTCCGTCGAGACCATCACCTCCGCAAAGCAACCGGACTTCAGCGCGGCCTCGATCGGATGGGCGATGATCGGTCGGCCGCGGAACAGCCGGATGTTTTTTCCCGGGATCCGTTTGCTGCCGCCCCGGGCGGGAATGATGCAGAGGGCGCTCATGCCACGCAGGCCTGGGCGGTGGCCTTGACACATGTGATCACGTGCCCGACGTCGCCATCCGTCATGGCCGGATGGAGGGGCAGACTGAGCGCGCGCTGGTAAAAGGACTCGGCCGCCGGACATTTGCCCGGACCGTAGCCGAAGGTCCTCCGGTACCACGGCTGGAGGTGCACCGGCACGTAAAGCACCTGCGTGCCCACGCCGGCCGCGCGCAGTTCGGCCATGACCTCGGTGCGGGTGCGGCCCAACGCGGCAAAATCCAGCTGCACCGTATAGAGGTGCCAGGAAATGGTCGCGGCGTCGCGCTCGTCGCGCAGCCGAGGCGTCACGAGCCAATCGCAGCCGGCGAACGCCGCGTTATAGGCGGCGACAATCTGGCGGCGGCGGGCGAGAAAGCCATCGAGCCGGCCCAGCTGCGACAGGCCCAGCGCGCACTGCAGGTCCGTCAGCCGGTAGTTCCAGCCCAGATCCTGCATCTCGTAAAACCACGGGCCCTTTTCGCCCAACACCTCATCATCATCCGGGGTCACAAAACCGGCCGGATCGCGCACGATCCCGTGCGAACGCAGGAGGCGCGCCCGCGCCGCCCAGGCGGCGCGGTCCGTCACGAGCATCCCGCCTTCACCGGTCGTCATGGTCTTGACGGGGTGAAAACTGAAGACGGTGAGATCCGCCCACGGATGTCCGCCGATCGGAACGGCCGTCGAACCCGGCGGGCCCGCATGAAACGACCCACCCACCGCATGACAGGCATCCTCGATCACCACCGCGCCGCGTTCATGGGCGATCCGGGCGATCTCCGGCATGTCGCAGGCCTGGCCGGCATAATCGACCGCCACGACGGCGCGGGTGTCGGGCTGCCAGTCCTGTTCGAGCGCAACCGGATCGAGCGTGCCGCTGCGAGGATCGATGTCAGAGAAATCGGGTTTCGCGCCCACATAGGCCGCGCAGTTGGCCGAGGCGAGAAACGTGAGGGGCGACGTCACCACGCGGTCACCCCGACCCACGCCGGCCACTCGCAGCGCAAGATGCAGCGCCGCCGTGGCGCTGCTCACGGCCACGGCATGCCTCGCTCCGACTCGCGCCGCGAAGCGCCGTTCGAAATCCTCGACGACGGGGCCCTGCGTCAGGAAATCCCCGCGCAGTACCGCGACGACCGCGGCAATGTCGTCCTCATTGATGGACTGTCGGCCGTAGGGCAGCATGACGGGGTTGTGGGGAAGGAGCGTGGCGGCGGGTTCTGGCCGCGGGGCGCGGCGGGCGACTGTCGCGGGCGAGACCGACGGGGACATCGACCGGGCCGGCGACCTGTGTGCCGATCAAGGCGCGCAACTCGTCCACCGAGAGAAAACGCTCGTTGGTGCCGCTGTTGTAGCAGAAGCCCGGCGCGACGGGCTTCGCAGCCGTTTGATCGCAATAGGCCGGGAGGGTGTAGGCCGCGCCGCTCGGCAGGATCGCGTAGTATTTGCCGAGATCGACGGTGTTGGAGCTGTCGCTCGCGGTGATCATTTCCTCATGGATCTTCTCCCCGGGGCGCACGCCGACGACCGGATGGGCGCACTCGGGCCCGATCGCCTGCGCGAGATCGGCGATGCGGTACGAGGGAATCTTCGGGACCAGAATCTCGCCGCCCCACGCGTGCTCCAGGCTCCACAGCACCATCTCAACCCCTTCCGGCAGGCTGATGTTGAAGCGGGTCATGGTCGGATCGGTGATCGGCAGCACCCCGGTCTTCCGCCTCTCAAGGAAAAAAGGGATCACCGAGCCGCGGCTACCCATGACGTTGCCGTAGCGGACCACGCTGAAGCGCACGTCGCGGGAGCCCTTGATGTTGTTCGCGGCCACGAAGAGCTTGTCGGAGCAGAGCTTGGTGGCGCCGTACAGGTTGGTGGGCGCGGCGGCCTTGTCGGTCGAGAGCGCGACCACGCGCTGCACGCCGCGGTCGAGGCAGGCCTCGATGAGGTTCTGCGCGCCGAGGACATTCGTCTTGATGCACTCAAAGGGATTGTATTCGGCGGTCGGCACTTGCTTGAGCGCCGCGGCATGAACCACGACGTCGATGCCCTCGAGGGCGCGGCGCAGCCGGGCCTCGTCGCGAATGTCGCCGATGAAGTAGCGGATGGCCTTGTACTCCTGACCACCGAACTGCTGCGCCATTTCAAACTGCTTCAACTCGTCGCGGGAAAAAACCACCAGGCGCTTGATCCGAGGATAGCGGGCCAGCACGGTCTTGACGAACTCCTTGCCGAAGGAGCCCGTGCCACCGGTGACCAGGATGCGGGCATTTTCCAAGGAATGGAGAGAAAGCGGGGGCATGGTCCCCCGGTTTAGCAAAGCCGGTGCCGTGGCCGAAGAGCCCGGGGCAAGTCGTTCCTCCTGAACGCGAAGAAAGTTTTTCGTGCGAGCCCTGTCGCCGGGATGAAATCCAACCGCGCAGCACCGGAAAAAATTTCCGGGCCGGCTGAATTCGCCATGCCGGCAGAAAATCATCCGCACGGCTGATTGAGAAACAGGGTCGGAACCAAACTTACGTTCTGCGCGGCATGGGTCGCCGAATGCCCTGATGCATTCGGGGTCCTTCTCCCCATGAGCGAAGATTCGCATTCCCCCGCTTCCGAAGATTCCCCCTTACGCCACCGCCAGCTCTCGTTTGGCACAGACTGAAGCCCAGCAGTTGCGCAGGGCGGCGCCAAAACGGGCGGCCTGGCCGGCGTGGTCGAGCAGCGGACTGGCTTGCAGCTCGCAACGCAGGCCGGCACGGGTCGCCGCGAGGCGGACCGGGTCGGACGCCAGCTGCACCGCGATGGCGGTGTAGCCAGCCGCATCCTCCGCGATCCACTCCGCATGGCCTGCCGCCGTCAGCAAGCTCGCGCCTACCCGCGCCGCGTGCCGGTCACCGCGCAGCGTCACGACCGGCACGCCCATCCAGAGCGCCTCGCAGGTCGTGGTCGTGCCGTGATAGGGGAAAGTGTCGAGTGCGATATCCACCCGGCCGTACAGTCCAAGGTGATCCTCCGTGCGCGTGGTGCGCTCCGCAAATTCCAGGCGCTCCGGTGCGATCCCGGCGGTCGCGAATCGCGCCAGATAACCCCCGCGCACCACGGGGTCACCCAGCCCGCGGCCCTTCAGGAGCAGGCGCGAATCAGGCACGCGGTGCAGCACGCCCGCCCAGAGCCGCAGCGTGGTGTCAGATATTTTCCCGAGGTTATTGAAGCAGCCGAACGTGATCCGGCCACCGGCCGCGCCCGGGAGCGGCGCCACCCCGGGCGACTGCTCCGGCGGTGAATAGCACCAGGCCGTTGGCGCAAAACGGACGAGTTGCTCGGTCGCGAGTGCATCCGACCCGCCCGGCGGATCGGCGATATCGTCGGTGAACCGCCAGCCGATCGCCGGCAGGCCGGTCGTGTTGGGATAACCGAGATAGCTCACCTGCACCGGCGCCGGCTGGCCGGCGAAGAGCGGCAGGCGGTTGGTCATCCCGGTGTGCCCCGCAAGATCGATCAGGATGTCGGGCGCGTCAGCGCGGATCGCCGCCTCGACCGCCGGGGTCGGCTGGCCGACGAAGTTTCGCCAAACCGCGGCGAGCGACCGCAAGCGCCGGCTCACCTCATCCTCCCGGAAATGGTCATGGTAGAGGTACAACTCGAACCGGGCGGGATCGAGGTGCCGCAGCAAGGGCTCGATGAAATAAGCGCAGGAATGGGTGCGCAGGTCGGGCGAAAGCACCGCCACGCGCAGCCGGCGCGCCGGATCGGGATCGCGCACCGGCGCCGGCGCGGTGGGTGCCGCGAGCCGGCTGCCGTAAGCCACGTGCTCGCGGAAAAGCTCGGCGGGGGAAAGCTGGTCGAGGTAGTTCAAGGCGAAGAGCCGGTAACTCTGCGCCTCGTGGTGGCCGGGAGCGTGCCGCAAAAAAACATCGTAGGCCGCCACGGCCTCCGTGAGACGGTGCGACTGATGCAGGGCCTGGGCCCGGCCGAAATGGGCTTTGGGGTAGAGGGGATCGGCGGCAAGGGCGCGATCGTGGCACGCGAGGGCGTCGCTGATCCGGCCGGCAAGGCTGAGCGTCAGGCCGAAGCTGAACCAGCTCGGCGCACTCTTCGGGTTAAGGGCAACCGCGCGTTCGTGACTGCGGATGGCTTCGGGAAACCGATCGGCCACTTTGTGCCAATAGGCGAGATTGTCCCAACCCTCCACAAACTTCGGATTGAGCTGCACCGCCGCGAGAAAATGGGGCTCCGCCTGCGCGGTCTGGCCGGCGCCCATGAGGGCGAGGCCGAGGCGCATCGCGCACACCGCCGAACGGGGATCGATCCGGCGGGCCTTGCCCAGCAAGGCACATGCCTCGGCGTTGCGGCCCTGCTGGAAGGCAACCAACCCGGCGAGATGCAACGCGTCGAAATTGCGCGGCGCGGCGGCACGGACGCGGCGGTAGAGCGCATCCGCCGGCTCAAGCCTGCCCGCCTGATGGTGGGCCACGGCCTGCTGGAGCAGTTGCTGGAGTTGCTGGGGGAACATGCGACCGGTCGACGGTGCGAAACGACGAGCCGCCCTAGGCCGTGGGCTCCGGGGAGGAATGTCGGATTCGCACCCCCTGCTTCGGCACAACCAAGATGGACTTGATCCGAATCCCTTGCCGCACCGGTTCCATCCGGAGTTTTTATCCGAGAGATGAGACTCTGGATGGAGCCGGCGCGGAATGACCTCAAGTCGTCGCCGCTGCGGCCGATTGCCCGGGCGTTGTACCTTATGCCGACCATCGAGCCACCACCCTCCCCGACTGCCCGCGCCCCGCTCACCGAGGTCGAGATCCGTCGCCGGATCGATGCCTGCCCCAAGCTCGGCTCACTGCAATGCAACAACCGGGCGCTAAGCGACCTCGTAAAATCCGAGGGCAGCCTGACGTCGCAAATCGCCGAGATCATCCGGCGCGACCCGTCCCTCTCCGCCCGCCTCCTGCGGATGGTGAACTCGGTTTACTTCGGGCTCTCGGCGCGCGTGAACAACATCGAGGAGGCGGTGTTTTTTCTCGGCCTCCGCCAGATCCGCGAGCTCTCCCTCGCCACGCCGGTGATCGAGGAGTTCGAGAAACTCCAGGGCGACATCGCCGAGCCGCTGCCGTGGAAGGATCTCTGGGCGCACAGCCTCGCGACCGCGATCCTGACCCGCGAGATCCTGCAGGCGGCCCCGATCGCGGTGGACGACGAGACCGACTACCTCGTCGGTCTGCTCCACAATGTCGGCAAGATCGTGATGTCGGTCTCCTTCCCCGCCGAACAGCAGGAGATCGTCCACACGACCGCCGCCACTCCGGCGGAGATCTGCGCGCTCGAGCGCCGGATCATCGGCTGGGACCATGCCGAAATCGGCGCCCACTATCTGGCGAAGCACAATCTCTCCGAGGAGATCACGCTCGCCGTGCGTTACCACTGCGCCCCCGACCAGGCCCCGCGGTGCCGGCCCTTTGCGGCGGCGGTCCAGGTGGCCGACCACCTCGTGCGTTATGTCGGCATCTCCGGCGGCTTCGAACGGATCCAGCCGATCGAGAAGGACAGCTGGCTGCAGCTTGACGGCTGGCGCATCCTCTACGGGACCGACAGCGCCGAGACGAAGCTTGCCCGCGCCTCGATCGAGAGCGCGCTGCAGCGCCTGCCCACCCTGCTCCGCCAGCTGCAGTAAGGCTCACGGGCCCGAGCGCACGGCGGAGCCGGGCGCCGGGCGGGCGGAGAGAAAAAAGGCCGCGCCGTTCTCGGACTCCGCGAACTCGGGGTAGGCCTCGGCGATCAGGTCGCGCAGATTCTCGCGGGCCCGGGCGATCCGGCTTTTCACGGTGCCGACGTTGATCCCGAGCTCGGCGGAGATTTCGTCGTACGCCAGCCCGCGAAGATTGCGCAGGGCGAGGATCTCGCGCTGCGGCGCATCGAGCCGGGCCATGGCCCGGCTGATGTGCTCGGCGAACTCTTCGCGCACGGCCAGCCGCGCGGGATCGGGCTCCTCGGTCGCAATGACATCGGAGAGCGAGCCGCCGTCGTCGCCGCCGATCGCGTGCTCGAGCGAAATCGAATCCTGCCGGCGGCGCCGAAAAAAGTACCAGTAACGGTTGCGGGCGAGGTTGACCGTGATGCGGTGCATCCACGTGGCGAGCGACGAGTCGCCGCGGAAGCGGGCCAGCCCGCGGTACGCGCGCATCAGGGCATCCTGGGTGATCTCCTCGGCGTCGGCGTGATTGCGGAGCAGTCCGATCGCGATCGAGAAGATCCGGTCGCGGTAGCGAATGACAATTTCGTCAAAAGCGGATTCGTCGCCGGAATTGAAACGCTGGACGAGCACGGCGTCGAAGGCGGATTCGGACATCGCGGGAGCTGCGGAAACAGAAGAAGACATGGGCGGGTGGGGTGGTGGATTGCGACTCTGCGCTCCCTGTTACCCCGATTCGTGCCAGCTCAATTTCTCGGAGTGTTAGCCGCTGGGGCCAAACTGTTTACATCTTCCCGCACCCAAGGAAGGCCGTGCGAGCGACACCCCAATCATGCAAAGCACAGGATTTCGCCGCCGCATTCTTGCAGGCTGCACGACCAAACCAATGCCGCTTCCCGATGCCCGCCCAACACCATGCCCCGAGTCGTAGAGATGCCCATGCGCACCCAGCCTCGGGGCGTTGACGCAAACCAACAACTACAACATCCCTTTAGCCCGTCATCTTGTTCACTTTCATCCAACGTCCCGTTAAGGCTGCGCGCCGCGCCTTCACCCTGTTTGAGGTGATGCTGGCCTCGGGCGTGATGGCCACGGGCTTGGTGGGGATGATTCAGGTGGTCATCTCGGGCTCCGAAATGCTCGACGTGGCCCGCAAGCAGACGTTGGCGGCAAACATCATCCACACCCAGATCGACCTGTATCGGGCCGCCATCCCGGCGGATTGGGCACAAATCAGCAACGGCACCACCACGATCACCCTTTCCTCGACGACGTTCAGCGCCGTCACCACCGGGTTCACCTGCCAGCGAGTCATTTCCAACGTGGCAACCAACGGGACCCTAAAGAAAGTGGCTTTCACCGTGACCTGGACTGGCGTGACGGGCCGGAGTTATACGCGCATCGGCGTCACCTACATCAGCCAGTTCGGACTCCATGTTTCGCTGCAACGGACATAAACGCATCGGCCGGCCGGCCAGAGGTGCACCTACGGCGGGTTTCACCCTGCTGGAGGTCATGGTCTCCTCGCTGATCTTCGGCACGGTCTCGATCGCCGTGATGGCGGCCTTCCTTTTCCTCGGAACCAGCATGACGCGCATGTCCTATGCCCAGCAGCTCGAGGAAAACAGCCGGCGCGCGTTATATCTTTTCAATCGGGATGTGACCAAGGCGACGAAAGTTTCGACCGCCAGCGACGCCATCCTGATCCTCACGCAGCCCGCCACGACCGTGAAGTACACCTACGACTCCTCCGCGCAGACGGTGACCCGTTACCAACCCGACACCAGCGTCACCGGCACAATCATCCTGAAGAATCTGACCGCTTTCGACTTCAACTACTTCAACAAGGCGAGCGCCCAGCTCACGACCGCGCCGATGCTGAACGTCAAAGGCGTCCAATTCTCGTTCACCGCCAGCCTCGGCAGCACCATCAACGGCGTGTCCGGCACCTCGATCTACCGCACATCGACCCAATACCAGACCGTCTCGCCGATCGTTTTCATGCGGAACACCGCGATCAACTCGCTCCTGCCGCCATGAACGCGACGCGACCATCCAGGCTGGGACTGAAGGGCAACCGCGGCTCGGCGCTGCTGGCGGTGATGTGCTTCGCGACGGTCCTCGTCCTCGCCCTCACGACCTTTCAGGCGCTCTGCAACCAGACCCTCAAGACCAGCAACCGCAACGCCCAGAGCACCCATGCGATCGAGCTGGCGGAATTGGGCATGGAGACCGCCGTCTGGTCGCGTACCAACGCCAAGTGGACCACCGCCGCCGGCGGCATCGGCGACTGGACCATCAGCAGCGGCACGGCGTCCATCACCCTCTCCGGGGCGAACTATAATTTCAGCAACGGCGCCACCGGCTCCGTCGCGATCAGCGTGACGAATTACAATGTGACCACGTACACGTACGGGACCACCCAAACGTACCCGACCTCGGTGGCGACTGTCACGGCCACCATCACGCTCGCCGACGGGTCCACGGTGGCGCGTCAGCTCAAGGCCACGCTGAAGAAAACCGAGCCGGTCGCCAACGCCGTCGCCGCCCTCACCACCACCAATGGCGCCTCGACCTACGGCGGGACGGTGACGATGTACTCCGGCGGATCGAGTGTCGACAGCTACTCGTCGTCCGTTGAAGCCGCAAAAACTCCCACCCCCTTCCCCGCCACGCCGACCACCGACTATGCCGCGATCGTGATGGCCAGCACCACGGTGACGATGCAGAGCAGCGCCACGATCAACGGTTACATCGCCACCGCCCCGAACGGCAGCAATGCGGTCTCCCTGAGTTATACAACCGGCGCCTCCGGCTCCAAGCTGAAGGGCCCCAGCACCTCCGCGACGCTGAACATCGACACCACCCGGCAGACCACGAGTCCCTACCAAAACGCCTTTGATGTCACCGCCCCCACGAGCGGCACGGCCTTGTCAGCGCCGACGGGCACCGTCTATCTGGGAGCATACAACAGCCGGACGGTTTACCTGGCCTCCGCGGGTTCCCTCTACATCGACTCCGGCACCTTTATCATCGACGGCAAGGACGTGAACGGAGACGGGGTGGACGACGCGACCGACATCAACAGCGACGGGGTCATCAACTCCAGCGACTACAAGAACGATGTGGTCATCGTGGTATCGAGCTACCTCCAGGTCTACCCGGCGGGCGGCAACATCATCATCCGGAACGGCGGTTCCCTGAAGCTCCTGGTCGCGGGCAGTTTCATCGTGCACACGGGCGGCATCGACAACCAGACCAAGCTGCCGAAAAATCTCTCGATCATCGGCACGGGCAGCACGTCATCCGGCGCTTCGAGCTACATCTACTCGCCCACGAAGTTCTACGGCACCGTCTACACGCCGCGCCAAGACTTCACCTTTTACGGGTACAATGCCGCCTCGGAGTTCTTTGGGGCCATGGTCGGGAGCAACGTCTACATCTATCCCCTGAGTTCCAGCAACCTGAAGGTCCACTACGACAAGGATCTCGCGACCGAAGTGTTCCGGGACGTCACCACGCCCTACGTGGTCCAGGGCGGAACCTTGAAGGAATACGACGTCGCAACCGGGACGGAGCTCTGAAGACAAACCTCCCAGCGGCAAGGCGGCGCGAACGCGGGATGGCGGGTTTCCCCATCAGGCTTGCTTCCGCCTTGCCCGCCGGACCGGGGTTCCGCTGACTGGAGCCGCGACCTACCAATGTTTAAGCGGAAAGACCGGCATAGTGTCCTGATCGGCCTCAACGAGCACAGCGTGAAGCTGGCTCGGCTGCTGCAGTTGGAAGGCAAGCCCCTCGGGGTCGACCGCTTTACGGAGGTCCGGGCCAACGACGAGGAGGCCGTCGCGGCCTGGATCCGCACAAATTTTCCGGAGCAAATCAGCGGACTCCTCCCGGCCTACGCGACCTTCTACCCCGGCGAGCGCCTGCTCATGCGCGAGGTCGTCAACACCCGCCGCCTGCTCGAGCCGGCCTATCTCCCGGGCTTGGTCCAGGAACAGGCCAAGATTTCGTCCGCCAAGGAGTGGCAGTGCGGCCTAATAAGCTCGGCTGACGGCAGCCCCCTCACGCCGGAAAGCACCCAGCGTTCCGGCCTCATCGTCGGTGTGCCGTGGACCGCCGTACGCGATCTCCAGCAGAAACTGAAACGCTGGGGCCTGCGGCCGCGCCGCCTGGAGCTGGGCACCCTGACGATGCTGGGCGGAATCAGCCGCCACATGGGCACGATTGCCTACGGGCACTCCGTCGCCGCCTGCGAGATCGGCCAGTCCCAGACCCGCCTCTACCTCATCGGCAAGGACGGCGTGCACACGCCGCCCGCCCTGCCCCACGGCCTGCTCTCCGTCATGGAAGCGGCCATGAAGGAGCTGGGCGCGCCCGACGTGGAAGCGGCCCTGCGGCAACTGGAGGAGCAGCCAGAGGCGCTCCTCACCCACAGCCGCCGCCTGGTCCGCATGCTTTCCCGCCATCTGCGCCCGGCGATCGACTACTTCGAGATGCAGACCGGCCAGCGCATCGGCTCGCTCTTCTGCGCCCATCTGCCCAGCCGGTTGCACTGGCTGGAGACCGCGCTCTGCAGCGCCGTCGACCTCGACCCCTTCCCGCTCGACCTGCCGTCGTGGCTGACCTCGGCCGGTCTGGAGAGCGAGCCGACCCCCGAAACCGCGCCCGGGGCCGACTGGGTGCAATTGCTCGGCGTCGTCGGCCAGCTCTCGCCCACGACCGCCGCGGCTCCGGCGCCGGCCGCACCCGCGGCACCCGCTGCTGCGCCCGCGACCGCCGCCACCAATCCACCTCTCCCTCCCCATGGCCCGGAATCGTGATCCGCTCGCGCTGAGCCCGAACTGGCACCTGGATCTCCGGCTTGAGGCCGAGTTGCCGGAGGACAACGTCGTGCGCACCCGCTTCGTGGTCGGGGCGGTCTTCGGGACCGGCGCGCTCATGTCACTGCTGCTGCTGGCCTGGGTCGGCTACACGCGTTCCGCCCTCCGCACGGAAATCGCCGAGTGGGACCACATCGCGGCGGAGAGCAAAGCGAACGTCAACGAGGTCGAGCAGATGCAAAAGGAATTCGCGGGCGAGGCCCTGAAGGTCGAGAAGGCGGCCAAGATCATCAAGACGCGCCTGCTGTTCTCGGCCTTCGTCGCGAATGTCGCGCAGACCCGCCCAGCCGCGGTGACCGTCGACCAGATCCAGTTGACCGAGGAAGGCATTTCGGTCGCCGGCCAGGTGGCCTCCAATGCGGAATTCACGCGCTACATGAGCGCGTTGAAACAGAACCCGAAATTCACCGGCGTGTTTGCCGAGATCAAACAGAAGAGCTTTGCCCCGGCCCGCAACGGCACGAACTTCGTTTTCGACATCCTGTTCCGCCTGAAGCCCAGCCCATGAACCCGGAGAAACTCAAGCAGCTCCTCGCCCTGCTCCGGCGCCATCTCTTCTCCGTGATCTGCACGGCGGTGACGGCGGCCGCTCTGGTCACCTCCGGCCTGTGGTGGCTCGGGATCCAGGATCTGCGGGACGAGCACAGCGAGCGGAGCGATCGGAACGAAAAGATGCTCAACCTGCTCAAGACGGGACCCGTCCTGAAAACCGAACTGGCCTCGGTCAAGGAATTCACCCGGCGCCTCGAGGCCAACCTCGCCGCCGAGGAGGAACTGAGCGACAACGACGCCTATTTCCGGAATCTGGCGTCCAGCGTCCGTCTCCGCCTCGCCGACCTCCAGCAGATGATTTCCCCCGCGCTCGAGGAAGGCGCGCTCTACAAACGCATTCCATTCACCGTGCGCGTGGTCGGCTCCTACGCCCAGATCGAGGCGTTCCTGCATAAGGTGGAGACCGGCCCGCGGCTTGCCAACCTCACCGCCCTGAGCATGCTGCGCCTCAGCCCGGCCAGCACGGATGTCTCGCTCGAAATCGGACTCGAGCTGATCGGAAAGAAATGAAGCTCACGACGTTCCTCGCCGTTCTGGTGCTCGCCGCCGGCCTCTGCGCCGCGGACGCACCGCCGCCCGCCAAGGCGGCCCCCGGAATTTCATCGCTGGCCACCCTGCCGCCCTCGCCGCTGACGACGAAGCTGAAGCAGGTTCGCACCACCCTCGACGAGGTTTTTAAGGTCCGTGACCCCAGCAGCCCGCTGCCGGATCTGCGCCAGAATCCTTTCCAGATCCCGGGCGTCCCGGCGAGCACTGCCCAGGCGCAGAGTGGCAATGCCGGCGGCCGGGCCGGACCCCAGGCGCCCGAGACCGAGGCCGCGCGTTTGGCCCGGATCGCCAGCTCGCTGTCGTTTGGCTTCGTTGAAAAGAACGGCCTCGCACCGATGATCGCCATGGGCAGCAGCTCCTACAAGGAAGGTGAAGTCTACCGCGCGACCGATCCGGCAACCAACGCCCAATACCTCCTGCGCATTAAGAAGATCGCCGGTAAAAGCGTGACCTTCGGCTTGGGCAACTCCGAGTTCACGGTGACCAAGTAACGTCTGGGAAGGAGAGGAAGGGGCCTGCCGTTAAAGCATTTGACAGCACCCGGACCGGCCCGCACGTTTCGCCTCCGCTTGTTGCAGGGTGGAGCAGCCTGGTAGCTCGTCAGGCTCATAACCTGAAGGTCGCTGGTTCGAATCCAGCCCCTGCACCCAATTTAACTCCCTCGCCGACCGAAAGGTTGCGAGGGAGTTTTGGTTTTCACTGCTGAATCAATCCGGGCCTTGCGCCCTATTTCGGAAACCCTCCGGACCCGCACCCGTCATCACGGGAGTCCGCTTTCGCGTCCCGCCATGAACCGCCGCAATCTCGCCCAGCTCTCGATCCTGCTCCTCCTGGGGATGGCGGCCCTGCTGGTCTGGCGGTATGGCCCCGTGCGGACCGCGGCGCCGGTCACCGCCCCGCAGGCTGTCGCCAAGTCCGTGGCACCGCGCCGGCCCGCCACCGCCGCCCGGCCCACCGCGGCTCCCCTTTCCTCCCTCTTCGACCAGGCCACCCGGCAGGAGGCGCTCGCCCTGCTCGAGCAAAGGCTTGTCCGCGCCAACGCCCGGCAGAACGAGGCCGTCATGCTGTTCCGCAGCGAAACCGCCTACCGGCAGTTCCTCGCCCGGGCCGCGGCGGCCGGCCTGACCGTGCTCGGCCAGCTCGACGGCCTCAATGCCGTCCGCGTGCGCTATGATTCGACCGACGCGCTCCTCTCCGAGCTGCTGGACCACACCACCGATTACACCGAGGTGTCGGCCAACTACACCCTCCGCGCCCCACCGGTGCCGGCGACCGACAACCGCGCCGCCATCACCGAGGTTCCGATCGGCAACGGCCTGTTCGATTTCCTCGGCGCCGACGTGAACTCCACCACTTTGGGCCGGGGCGTCACCGTCGCCGTGCTCGACACGGGCGTCGCCGCCGACCCGACCTTCGTCGCCGGGCAGCTCCGCACCATCGACGTGGGGATGGGCACGGCCCCGGGAACCGGGCCCGAGGACGGGCACGGGACGGCAGTCGCGGCGCTCGCGGCCGGCACCGCCGACGGCGCCCAAGGCATCGCGAGTGCCGCCGGGATCCTGAGTATTCGCGTGACCGACGCGTCCGGCCTGGCCGACATCTTCACTCTTTCCCAGGGAATCATCGCGGCGATGGATGCCGGGGCCAACGTGATCAACATCAGCCTCGGCGGCTACGACACGAACTCCGTCCTTTCGTCCGCGATCGGCCGGGCCACAACCGCGGGCATCGCGATCGTGGCCTCGGCCGGCAACGATCAACTGTCCGGGCTCACCTGGCCGGCCGCCGACCCTCGGGTGATCTCGGTCGGGGCCGTCGACGGTACGGGCCAGCAGGTGACGTTCTCAAACTCCGGGCCGCAGCTCAGTCTTTCGGCCCCGGGCTACGGCGTGCCCACCGCGTGGCTCGACAGCCAGCGCATCCTGATGGACGGCACCTCGGCGAGTGCCCCGCTCGTGGCCGGGACCATTGCCGCGGTGATCTCGCAGAATCCCACCCTGAGCGGCACCGCCGCCGCCGCGATCGTGCAGCAGCACGCCAGCGACGCCGGCGAGGCCGGCAGCGATCCCAACTACGGCACCGGAATCCTGAATGTTGGCTGGACCATGAACCGCAACAATTCGGCCTACGCCGACACCGCCGTGGCCAGCACCCTGTACGATCCCGCCACCAGCATCACCAACGTCCTCGTCCAGAACCGCGGCAACCAGATCGTCGACGGCATGCAACTCCAGGTGACCGTCGGCTCGGATCCGCGCACCATCGGGGTCGGCCCCCTGCAACCCGGGGCATCCGTCTCGGTGCCACTCACGATTGACCAAGCCGCGCTGCAGGCGGCCGGCCAGCTCAACCTCGACATCCAGCTGGCCAACCCCGCCGGCCTGGCCGACCAGGTGCCGCTGAACAATCGCGCCCGCGGCGCGATCACCGCCCCGGCGGCCAAGTGAGATCCCGCCGTTCCGGCGACAGTTGCGCTCAGCCGGAGTCTGAATCGGCCCCGGCGTTCTGCGGAATGTGCGGCACCGACACCCGCAGCAACATCCAGCCAAAGGCTGCGACCAGGGCGCTCGCCGCGACAAACCAGTCGCCATGCTCGACGTAAAAGCTCTTGAGTCCGATCCAGCGCTGGTCGCGTGAAACACTGATCGCGCGGGCGCCCCGGAAGTAAATGCTGCCCGCCTCGTTTGTCGCAGTATAGCGGACATAGCCAAACTCGTCGATCCAGCCGCTCCAGCCACCGTTGCCGACGCGCAGCACGGGCCGGCGGGTTTCCACCGCACGCAGCACCGAGTGCGCCGCATGCTGCACTGCCGCGCCGTCCTCGCCGAACCAGCCGTTGTTGGTCAGCACCACGAGAACGTCGGCGCCAGCCTGCACCGAGCTGCGAGCGAGGGCCGGAAACACATCCTCGTAGCAAATCAGCGAACCGACCTCGGCGGTCGTGCCGTCCGCCGCCGTCACCTCGATGAGGCTCGGGGTCGTGCCGGGCAGGATGTCCCCATCCCCGATCGGCACGATCTTCGACAGCCAGCCCAGCACCGGCCGGAAGGGCACAAACTCCCCGAAAGGCACGAGGTGGCGTTTGCGGTACGACTCAACCTGCAGTCCGCCCTGCGGCTTGATCAGGAATGCCCCGTTGGAAATGACCGTGCCCGCGCCCGGCACGTCCTCGATCCCAATCGAACCGATGAGCAGGGGTGTCTTCGCTCGCTGCGCGAGCCGCTCAGTCCACGCCTGGACGCTCGCGTCGCCCCGCACGGCCCAGGGCGTCACCGCCTCGGGCCAAAGGATCAGGTCGAGCGGGACGGAGGCCGCCTGCAGCGTGGTCTTTTCCAGCGCGCTGAGAATATCCGGCGCACTCGCCGGGTCCCATTTCAGGGTCTGCGGGATATAAGGCTGCACCAGCCCGACCCGCAGGAAACGCACCGCGAATTCAGTGCGGTGCACGGTCTCCTGCACATAGACCGCGAGGCAGGTCAGCAGCAGGAACATCGCGAGGAAAAATTCCTGGCTGCGTTTGGAGAAGCCCGTCTGCTCCTCGCGGAACAGCCGGTGCGCGTAGGCCGCGAAGCCGAGGTTCATGGCCACCAGCACGAAAGAAACCCCGCCCGCGCCCGTGTAGGCCGCAATCTGCAGGATGCTGATCCGCTTCCACTGGCTCGCGGCCAGCGGCAGCCAGGGGAAGCCGCTCAGGAACCAAGTCCGCGTCCACTCGATCACCACCCAAAGTCCGGCCAGCGCGAGCACGGCCACCAGGCGCACCGGGGTCGACCGGCCGAACATCCGCGGGATAGTCCACCAGGCAGCCAGGTACCAGACCCCGACCCATACTCCGGTAAAGGGCCCGAGCAGGAACAGCCCGAGCCACGAGACGTGGTGCAGCCAGCCGAGGATGATGGTCCATGCGACCATCTGCGCGCCGAGCAGCGTGAGGGCGTAAACCTTGAATCCCGGCCGGAGGTAGGCCCAGAAGATGCCCGGCACGAGCATCGCGTAGGCGAACTCCGACATCTCGTACGGCGGGAACGAGCCGACCGCGAGCACCACCGTCAGGACGGCGACGAGAACCGGGATGACCCGGTCCCAGCGCCGCGTCCAGTACGCCGGCGCCTTGGCATAAGGGTCGTCCGCAGGCAGGGCGGTGGCAGGTTCGGAAGTCACGCGGTGGTTAAGCAATATCCAGACCGAACACGCGCGGCCGGCGCGCGGATTCTCACGCCCCGTGGCAATGCTTGTACTTCTTGCCGCTGCCGCAGGGGCAGGGATCGTTGCGGCCGACCTTGGGCGCCTCGCGCCGGATCGTCACCTTGGGCAAGGACACTTCCTCGGCCGGAGTGGCGGACTCCGCGGCAGACGGCTCGATCTGGGCCGGGGCGGCGGCCGGCGGGGCCGGATTCTCGGGTCCCTCGGTGCGGGCGCTGCGGGCCAGGATCGAGAGCATGTTCTCGAAGGCCTGCAGGTTCGTCGCGCTGCGGAAGATGCCCGTGCAGATCTGCAGGCGCACGTTGGTCATCAACTCCTCGAAATACTTGTAGGCCTCACCCTTGTACTCGACGAGCGGGTCCTTCTGGCCGTAGCTGCGCAGGCCGATCGAGCGGCGCAGCTCCTCCATCTCGGTGAGGTGCTCCTGCCAGTGGTGGTCGAGGGCGTTGATCACGACGTACCGCTCGAGGGCGCCGAGCGCCTCCGGCACCTCGACCGACTCCTTCACCGCGTAAGCGTCGCGCACCCGGGCAAGGATCATGGCCGTCAGGGCCTTGACGTCACCCGAGCCGAGCTCCTCCGCGCGCAGGCTGACCGGGAAATGCGTGTTCACCCAGCCGACCAGGCCGTCGATCGCGGAACCCGGGCCGCCCTTGTCGCCGATGCCGGCAACCTCCAGGCGCACCGCGAGCTCCTCCTCGACCTGCTCGAAGATGATATCCTTCGGGCGGTCGGCGTGGATGGCCGCGTTGCGGATGCCGTAGATGACCTCGCGCTGCTGGTTGAGCACGTCGTCGTACTGGAGCAGGCGCTTGCGGATCGAATAATTCTGCTGCTCGACCTTCTTCTGGGCCGACTCGATCGAGCGGTTAAGCCACGGGTGCTCCAGTTCCTCCCCCTCCTTCATCGAGCCCTCCATCAGGCGCGAGGCGATGCCGCCGTGGAGGAAAAGGCGCAGGAGCTCGTCCTCCAGCGAAAGGAAAAACTTCGTCAGGCCCGGGTCGCCCTGGCGCGAGCAACGGCCGCGGAGCTGGCGGTCGATGCGGCGCGACTCGTGCCGCTCGGTGCCGATCACGAACAGGCCGCCGAGTTCCCGTACGCCCTCGCCCAGTTTGATGTCGGTGCCGCGACCCGCCATGTTCGTGGCGATCGTCACCGCCATGCGCTGGCCGGCGCGCGAGACGATCTCGGACTCCTGCTGGTGGAACTTGGCGTTGAGAACGGTGTGGACGATGCCGGTGCGGCGCAGCATGCGCGAGAGCACCTCGGAGGCCTCGACCGAGACGGTGCCTACGAGCACGGGCTGACCGCGCTTGTTGGCCTCCTCGATCTGCTTCACGACCGCGGCGAACTTGTCGCGGCGGGTCTTGAAGATCGAGTCGTTGCGGTCGATGCGGATGCAGGGCCTGTTCGTCGGGATCACCTGCACCGACAGCTTGTAGATGTCGCTGAACTCGGTCGCTTCCGTCTCCGCGGTGCCGGTCATGCCCGCGAGCTTCTCGTACATGCGGAAGTAATTCTGGATCGTGATGGTCGCGTACGTGCGGGTCTCCCGCTCGATCGCCACGTTCTCCTTGGACTCAACCGCCTGGTGCAGGCCGTCGGACCACCGGCGGCCGGGCATGACGCGGCCGGTGTTTTCGTCAACGATCAGGACCTTGCCGTCCTGAACCACGTACTCCACGTCGCGCTCATAGAGCGAGTAGGCGCGGAGCAGCTGGGAAATGGCATGGATGTCCTCGGAAACCACCGCGTAGCGCTGCTGCGAGGCGAGCTTGCGGGTCTCGCGCTCCTCGGGCGGCACGGACGTGTCCTTGTCGAGGTCGGAGAACTCGGTGGCGAGGTCCGGCATGACGAAGGCGTCGGGGTTGTCGGGCCGGAGCCGCGTGCGGCCGATCTCGGTGAGGTCGGCCTGGTGCTGGCGCTCGTCGATGACGTAATAGAGCTCCTCCTTGATCTTGTAGAGTTCGCCCTTGTTCAGGTCGGAGTTCAGCTCGGTCTCGACCTTGTCGAGCTGCTTGCGCCAGTCCGGGTGCTCCAGCACGCGGAGGAGCTGCTTGTTCTTCGGCTGGCCCATCTTGACCTGCAAAAGCTTGTGGTAGGCGAGCTCGCGGTCATCGGCGGACGCGCCGGGTTTCTCCAGCAGCTCCTTGGCCTCGGAGACGATCTTGTTGCAGAGGCGGCCCTGGTCCGTGATGAGCTGGTCCACGCCCGGTTTGAGGCGGGTGAAGGGCTGCTCGCGCGCGATCGGGGCGGGGCCGGAGATGATCAGGGGCGTGCGCGCCTCGTCCACGAGGATGGAGTCGATTTCATCCACGATGCAGTACCAGTGGTCGCGCTGGACCTGGTCCTCCTTGCGCGTGGCCATGCCGTTGTCGCGCAGGTAGTCGAAGCCGAACTCGCTCGCGGTGCCGTAGGTGATGTCGCAGCCGTACATCTCGCGCCGGTCCTGGGACGACATCTGCTGCTGGATGCAGCCGACGGTGAGGCCGAGGAAGCGGTAGAGGTGGCCCATCCACTCGGAGTCGCGGCGGGCGAGATAGTCGTTGACCGTGACGAGCTGCGAATTCTTGCCGATGAGGGCGTTGAGGTAGAGGGTCAGCGTGGCGACCAGGGTCTTGCCCTCGCCCGTGGCCATTTCGGAAATGCGGCCCTGGTGCAGGGCGATGCCGCCGATCAGCTGCACGTCGAAATGCACCATGTCCCAGAGCAGCTCGTGGTCGCACACGACCACCTTGCGGCCCACCAGCCGGCGGGCGGCATTCTTGGCGGCGGCAAACGCTTCCGGAAGAATCTGGTCGAGGGTCTCGCCCTGCTTCAGCCGCGCCCGGAACTCGACCGTTTTCCCCGCGAGCTGCTCGTCGGTCAGCGCCTGGTAGGAGGTCTCAAACTCATTGATTCGTGCCACCACCGGAGTCACGGACTCGATAAATTTCCGGTAGTGCCGGCCGGAGAAACGTTTGAACAGGAACGAGAGCATGAAGGGCCGAGACCATAGCCCGGAGGGAAGGCTTGGCAAACGGCAATTTGGGTCGCGAAAGAGCGATTTTGATGCGGAAAGCAGGAAAGCAGGAACGGATCAGGCAGGATCAAAATTCCGACCCCACCTTTCCCCCTTTCCCCATTCTTCCCGGCTTCAGACCCGCGTCTTGAAGTAGGCGATGGTGCGCTTGAGACCGTCCTTGAGCGAAATGGCCGGCTCCCACTTCAGGACCTTCTTGGCCAAGGCGATGTCGGGCTTGCGCTGCTTGGGGTCGTCGGCCGGGAGCTCCTTGTGCACAATCTTCGATTTGCCGCCGACGAGCTTCAGCGTGAGCTCGGCCAGCTCCAGCATCGTGAACTCGCCCGGGTTGCCGAGATTCATGGGCCCGACGGTCTTCTCCTGGGCCATGAAGCGCACGAAGCCCTCGATCAGGTCGTCCACGTAACAGAACGAGCGCGTCTGCGAACCGTCGCCGTAGATCGTGATGTCGTCGCCCCGCAGGGCCTGCACGATGAAGTTCGAGACCACGCGGCCGTCGGCCTCGTGCATGCGCGGGCCGTAGGTGTTGAAAATGCGGACCACGCGGATATCGACCTTGTTCTCGCGGTGGTAGTCGAAGAAGAGCGTCTCGGCGCAGCGCTTGCCCTCGTCGTAGCAGGAACGTTTGCCGATCGGGTTGACGTTGCCCCAATACGACTCCGGCTGCGGGTGGACCTGCGGGTCGCCGTAAACCTCGCTCGTGCTGGCTTGGAACACCCGGGCCTTCACCCGCTTGGCGAGGCCGAGGCAGTTGATCGAGCCCATCACCGACGTCTTGATGGTCTTGATCGGGTTGTACTGGTAGTGCGGCGGTGAGGCCGGGCAGGCGAGGTTGTAGATCTGGTCCACCTCGTACTTGAACGGATCGATGATGTCGTGCCGCACGAACTCGAAGTTCGGGTTGCCCGCGAGATGGGCGATGTTGAGCCGGCGCCCGGTGAAGAAGTTGTCGAGGCAGATGACCTCGTTGCCGTCCTTGAGCAGGCGGTCACAGAGGTGGGATCCGAGGAAGCCGGCGCCGCCGGTGACGAGGATTCGCATGATATTCGATTTTTGATTTCGGAAGCGTCCGGAACCGCGGCGTTAGATTCACCCGCACCCTTCGCCCATACCAGCGAAAAAGACCGTCCGGCCCGAGTCGGGTAACAATCCGAAATCGGGAATCAAAAATCCAAAATCACGACTGGCGCCGCGCCGCCGCGCCCGCCTCATAGCGCGCGATCCAGCCAAGGTGCCACGGGCCGTAGTCGCCCGCCTCGAGGTGCGCCCGGGCCTGGGCCATCAGGTCGAGGTAGAAATGCAGGTTGTGGATGGTCAGCAGCGTGCAGCTCAGGATCTCGCCGGAGACGGTGAGGTGGCGCAGGTAGGCCCGCGAGAAATTCGCCGTGTAGTTGGCCAGACCCTCCATGATCGGGCGGGCGTCGGCCCGATACTTCTCGTTGCGCAGGTTCATCGGCCCGTCCGGGGTGAACACGAGGCCGTTGCGCGCCACGCGGGTCGGCAGCACGCAGTCGAACATGTCCACGCCGAGCGCCACCATCCGCAACAGCTGCGGCGGGGTGCCGAGTCCCATGGTGTAGCGGGGTTTGTCCGCCGGCAGGAAAGGCGTGGTCGCGCCGACCTGCTTGAGCATCTCCGGCTCCGGCTCGCCCACGCTTACTCCGCCCACCGCGTAACCGGGAAAATCCAATGCCACCAACCCCTCGGCCGCCTCGCGCCGCAGGTCGTCAAAGGTCGAGCCCTGCACGATGGCAAAGACATGGTGCCCGGCCGCGAGAAAACCCGAGTCGGTGGCGACCTCCTTGCACTGCTTCGCCCAGCGGTGGCTGCGGGCCACGGCCTTGGCGCAGGCGTCGCGCTCGCACGGCCAGGGCGGACACTCATCGAGAACCATCGCGATGTCCGAGCCGAGGTTCTGCTGGATTCCCATGACCTCCTTGGGTCCGAGGAAAAGCTTCGCGCCGTCGAGGTGGGACTGGAACGCCACGCCGTCGTCTCGGATGTCGCGCAGCTTCGCCAGGCTGAAGACTTGGAACCCGCCGCTGTCGGTCAGGATCGGGCCGTCCCAGCCCATGAAGCGATGCAACCCGCCGAGATCGCGGACCAGCTCCGAGCCGGGGCGCAGGTTCAAGTGGTAGGTGTTGCCGAGGATGATCTGGGCCCCGATGTCCCGGAGATGGGCCGGGGTCACCGACTTAACCGTGCCCTGGGTGCCGACCGGCATGAAGATCGGCGTCTCGATCACCCCGTGCCGCGTGCGCAGCCGCCCGCGCCGGGCGGCCGTGGCGGTGTCGGTCCTCAGGAGGTCGAAGTGGGCGGGCATGAGGAAACGCTCAACGTTCAACGCTCAACGCTCAACGTTCAAGTAGTGGCCGATTCGACCCGAGAACGCTTAACGTTTAACGCTTACCTTTTAAGGTCCAAGTCAGAGCACTGCAGATCGAACTTAAAGGTTAAGCGTTAAACGTTAAGCGTTCTCCGGCTTGTTCAGCCACACTTGACCCAGCCCCCACCCCTCCGGATATTGGGTGGAAGTGCTCCTCGTCATCGACAACTACGACTCGTTCACCTTCAACCTGGTCCAATATTTTGGCCAGCTGGGGGTGGAGCAGCGCGTCTTCCGCAACAACGAGATCACCCCGGCGCAGGCCCTCGCGCTCAACCCGGATCGCGTCCTCATCTCCCCCGGACCCTGCTCGCCCGCCGAGGCCGGTGTGTCGCTCGACATGATCGGCGCCTTTGCCGGCAAAAAGCCCGTCTTCGGCGTTTGCCTCGGCCACCAGGCGATCGGACACTATTTCGGCGGCAAGGTCGTCCGCGCCGACCGCCTGATGCACGGCAAGACCTCGCCCATCCTGCACAAGAACACCGACCTTTTCCACGGCCTCCCCCAGGGCTTCGCCGCCACCCGCTACCACTCCCTGCTGGTCGAGCGCGCCTCCCTCCCCGCCTGCCTCGAGGTCACCGCCGAGACCAAGGAGGGCGAGATCATGGGCCTGCGCCACCGCACCCTCCCCGTCTGGGGCGTCCAGTTCCACCCCGAGTCCATCGCGACCGAGGGCGGGATGAAGATCCTCGAGAACTTCCTCTCACTGAATTAGGAACCCACCGCATGATCTGGAACTCAGGAAATCAGGTTCCGAAAACTTGAGTTCCTGAGGTCCAGATTCTCCCTTCCCCACCCTCTTTTCCCATGCGTTGTCCCAAGTGCACCTCGATCGAGGACAAAGTGATCGACTCCCGGATCAGCCGGGAGGGAAACACCATCCGCCGCCGGCGCGAATGCCTCGAGTGCGGCCACCGCTTCACCACCACCGAGGGCCTCGTGCGCGACGGCCTGATCGTGACGAAGCGCGACGGCCGCCGCGAGGACTTCAGCCGCGAGAAGCTCAACCACGCCGTGCGCGCCGCCTGCCACAAGCGCCCGATCGAAGCTGAGCAGATGACCATGCTGGTCGAGGACGTGATCGACGCTCTCGAGGCCCAGTATGAGTCGGAGATCCCCTCGCAGGCCATCGGCGACGCCGTCATGCAGCGCCTGCGCAAGATCGACCAGGTCGCGTACGTGCGCTTTGCCAGCGTCTACAAGGAATTCCGTGACGTGAACGAGTTCGTCGACGAGATCAGCGCGCTGGTGAAGTCCACGCCGAAGAACCGCTGAGCCGCGCATGGCCGCCCCCTCCCGCGACGAGCTGCGCCGGTTGCACCTGATCAACGCGCTCTTTGCGCACGCCACCGGCGACGACCTCTATCTCGCCCAACAGATCCAGGGCGCGATCACCTTCAGCCTCGCCGAGCTCGCGCGCCAAACGACCGCGCACCCGGAGCTCGCGGCCAAATACGACGCCGCCTTCAACGCCGCCGCCGCCGACCTGCTGGCCCGGCTCTTCCGCCACTTTCCGCGCCGCGGATTTTTTCATTGGGACGCCTCCCTGACCCCCGCCGCGGCCACGCCGCTCTTCGCCCGGGCCGAACTCATGGTCGGTCTGCGCCAGCTCTCTCCCTTCCGGCAATCCACGCTGCTCGTCACCAACCTCCGACCGGCCTTCGTGCCCGCCGGCCGCCGCATCACCCCGAGACGCCAGCGCGAGTACGAGGAAGCCCTCGCCTTCGTCCGCGCCCTCGCCGCCGCCCGCACCGTCCGCGGCTCGGAGATGAATTTGCTCTTTTTGTAATCGATCAGACGGATCAGTCTGATCCGACCGATCGGTCCGATCCCCCTTCTGCCATGAAAACCATCTTCCAACGCATCATCGACCGCGAGATTCCGGGGCGTTTCGAGCACGAGGATGAACACTGCATCGTGATCCACGACATCGTGCCCCAGGCGCCGGTCCACCTGCTCATCATCCCCAAGCGCGTGATCGTCCGCGTCGCCGAGGCCACCCCGGCCGACCAGGCCCTGCTCGGTCACCTGCTGCTCGTCGCCGGAATCGTCGCCCAGAAGCTCAACCTCGGCGGCGGCTTCCGTCTCGTGATCAACAACGGCCCCCTGGCCGGCGAGACCGCCCCCCACCTGCACGTCCATCTCCTCGGCGGACGTCAGCTCACGTGGCCGCCGGGCTAGCGGCTGCGCCACTCGGTTCGGAGTTCAGTGTTTTGGGTTCTTGGTTGGGCAGACGCCTAGCGTGCGGGAATCCGAACTCCGAACTCCGAACCCTGAACTCTGAACTCAGAACCCTAAACCGATTCTCATTCGATTGCTTCGAACGCCCCATCCGCCCTTCGGGCGATACGGTGCTTCAGTTCCAGCATCATCAAGCCGGCGGACACCTCCGCGGCTGCGAGACCGGTTTGAGCCACAAGTTGATCCGGCCCGAGGATTCCGCCGCCGGCAAAGCACGCCAGGATGGCCCGCTCGCCGGGAGTCAGGTCGGCGAGTCCCGTCACTTCCCCGTTGGCATCGGCCTTCTCGGGAATCGGCGCGGGACGGAGCCCGTCGAGATAGCTCAACTCGGACATCAGATCCTCGACGCCCGTCAGCAAGGTCGCGCCATCACGAATGAGTTGGTGGCACCCGGCGCTGGTCGATTGGTCGATCCGGCCCGGCACCGCGAAGAGCAGTCTTCCCTGCTCGCCCGCAAACCGTGCCGTGATCATCGCTCCGCCGCTGACATCGCTCTCGACCACGATCACCGCCTCGCAGCAGCCCGCCACGATGCGGTTGCGCATGGCGAACGACTGCTTGTCCGCCCGACGTCCGATCGGGAACTCGGAGAGAATCGCCCCGTGCTCCTCGATCCGACGATAGAGCGCCAGATTCTCCGGCGGATAGATCAGGTCGATGCCGGTGCCGAGCACCGCGGCGGTTTTTCCGCCCGCCTCCAGCACGCCCTCGTGCGCCGCCGTGTCGATGCCACGAGCAAGTCCGCTCACCACGCAGAAACCGCGGGCCGATAATTCGGCTCCAAGTTTTCTGGCGGTGGCCTGTCCGTACAGCGTGGTACGGCGCGAACCCACGATCGCCACGCACGGCGCCGCGAAGTCGTAGCTGCCCTTGCGATAGAGCCCGATCGGCGGGTCGTTGATTTCCTTCAGCAGCCGCGGATAACCCGGATCGCGCGTGGTGATGAATGTCACGCCCGACTTCGCCATCCGCTCCTCCTCGCGCCCCAGGTCGAAGTGCTCCCGCCACGTGGCAATCGTGCCCGCGATCACCGGGCCCACGCCCTTCACTGACTCCAGCCGCCGCGCTCCGGCGTCAAACACCGCCCGCGGATCCCCGCCCAGCTCGGCCAACAGGCGGTTCAGCGTGATCGGCCCGATGTTCGGCAGCGCATTGAGGACAAGGAAGGCCTGCTGCTCGGTAAGCTCGGTGGGCATGGCCACGATTCTATCGAACCGAGGCGCCGCTGCCCAAGCGTAAAGTCAGACCGCGGAAAAACGTCCGCCTATTCGCGCAGCGCCGAAGGAAGGAAATCCAGCAGCTGAGTGACATTCACCGCGACCTGCCCATGGGTTTCGGCGAGCAGATCCGCGGCGCGGCCGTGCCAGACGGTGGCGCGGGCGGCGGCGTTCAGCGGATCGCTCGGGGCCTGGGCCAGCAAGCCGCCCGCCAGACCGGCCAGCAGGTCACCACTGCCGCCGCGCGAGAGCACGGGACCGCCGAAGGGACTGAAATAGTTCTCCTGGCCCGCAGTGATCCGCGTCAACGGACCCTTGCGGATCACCACGGCACTGGAAGGCACGGCCTGGGCGATCCGTTCCCACTCGCCGGCGTGCGGGGTGAGGATCCGCGGGGCCTTGCCGGCCTTCACGATCTCCGGCCGCAGCGCGTCGGCGTCGATCACCAGCGGGACCGTCGCGGTCGCCACGATGTCCTGCGCCAGCGCGAGGGTCTCCGCTTCGCGGCCGAGGCCGGGACCGATCGCCAGCGCGGTCGCCCGCTCCCAGCGGGCCCGCAAAAGATGTGCCCCCTCGAGGGCGAGCCCGCCGTCGGGCGTTTCCGGCCAGCCGATCCACATCGCCTCGGGGGCGCGGGCCGCGAAGGCGGGCGCCACGCTCTCCGGCACGAAGGCCGTGACCAACCCCGCTCCGCTGCGCAGGGCGGCCAACACCGCCATCAGCACCGATCCCGGATAACTCCGCGAGCCGCCCACGATCATCAGGTGCCCATGGCTGCGCTTGTCGCCGGCCGGATCGCGCCAACCGCGCAGAGCGGCCAGCACATCCAGAGTCAGCACGCGCTCATGACCGGCGGCCCCAGCCGCATCGGCGAAGAAACCGAGATCGAGATAACGCAGGCGCCCGACCGCGGCGGCGTTGGCCGGATCAACCACCGGTGCCTTCACACTGCCGGTCGCATAGGTGCAGTCGGCCCGGATCACGGCCCGGCCACCGACTCCGCTCGGCAGATCCACCGCGGCACGCAGGCGGATGGGCAGGGCGTTCACCTGCGCCATCAGCGCCGCCACCTTCGCGTCCACCGGCGGACGGAACTGAAAACCAAAGATCCCGTCGAGCAGCAGATCGTAGGCGGATCCCGCCCGCAGCACCGGAAGCGTGCGCACGCGGCCCGGCGCACCCTGGAGGAGGGCCTGCAGGCTGCGGGTGGCAAGCGGACGCAATGGCCGCGTCCCGAAGACGGGCAGCACATCCGCCGTCGCCCCGGGAAACCGTTCCAGCAGATTCATGGCCGCCAGCAGGGCGTCGCCGCCGTTGTGCCCCTTCCCGGCCAGCACGAGGATCCGGCCCGTGGCCGGCAGACCGCCAATTTCGCGGAAATCGTTCACCACGGCACCCGCCACGGCCCGGCCGGCCGCCTGCATCGCGAACCATTCGCGCACCTCGCTGCCGCCGAACAGCTGGGACTCCAACCCGCCGGCCGCGGCGCATTCCAGGACCGGATGACTGCCGGGGAGCGATGGGGAAACGTTCGTCGCGTTGCTGCCTGTCATATGTTTGGGGTTAGAGGATCGACGGTAGGGCGGCGACTCCGTTCGCCGCCGGGATGAGGATCGCGGCGGTCACGGAGTGACGCGCCCTACCGTTCTATCGAAGGTGTCCATCATACTTACTTTCCGCCGGCCGGCGGCTGCACCGTTGAGTTCGCTTGCGCCGGCGGAGCCGGGGGCACGTCGGCGGGATCCGCAGGCCGCCGGCCGCTGAAGGCCTCGATGATGCCCCGCGAGACCTGCCGCCCGCTTTCCTGGGCCACATCCTTGAGCCATTGCTGGTACTGGGCCTCGGTCTCCGTGAATTGGATCGGCAGGTTTTCCGGCACCCCGTGATTGAGCGGCCGGCGCGTCAACTGCGGGATTGTGCGGAAATAGAGCGTTTCGCCCACGCGCCGGATCTCGAAGCGATCGATGACCTCCTGCGCCCCGCGATTCCAGAGCACCACCTCGGTCAGGTCGTTCGCCCAGTGGGCGAGTTCGCTGTACTGCGCGAACACGGCCTCGATCTCCATCGGCTTGGGCGGAGTGGCCACCCGGGCCGGCGGCACCTCCACTGGATCCACGATCGGCGGGTCCGTCTCCTCCACCGTCGCGCGGAGCAGCCACATGAAGAGAATACCGCAGGCGAATCCCAGCATCACCCACGATGGCGTCGTCGAGGGACGCCTCGTCTCCGGCGGCGTGGCACCGCCCTCCCCGCCTTCGCCCAGCTCTTCAGGATCGTTCATGGCCGGGTGGGTCGGGGGCTCAGGACTTTACGGCGGCGGAAGGCGCCCCCAGCACCACGGCCACGGCGATCGCGGTGGTCTCGGTGTGGGACAGTGTCACCTGCACGGAAGTCCCGCCCACGCGGCGCAGCAATTCCAGCCCGCGCTCATCGAGGCGCACCAGCGGCTCCGCACGTTCGCCGGGATAGATGGAAACGGATTTCCAACCAAGTTCCGCACCAATGCCGGTGGTGAAACATTTCGAGACGGCCTCCTTGGCCGCCCAGCGCGCGGCGAGGTGCTTGTGCGGGTGCGCCTTGCCGGAGCAATAAGCCCGCTCCTCCTCTGTGTACACCCGCCCAAGGAAACGCTCGCCGCTGCGCTCGATGGCTTCGCGGATGCGCTGCACCTCGATCAGGTCGCACCCGATCCCGATCACGAAGCCGCCGGGGGGAAGGGAGAGATTCATGGATTCATCCGTGCCTTCATCTCGCGGACGGCCTCACCGATGCCGGTCAGGACCGCGCGGCTCAGGATCGCATGGCCGATGTTGAGCTCATGCAGGTGCGGGATCGTGCGGACCTCGGCGATATTGACGTAGTTGATGCCGTGGCCGGCGTTGACCGTCAGGCCAGCCTGCGCCGCGAGCCGGGCGGCGGCGATCAGGCGCGCCAACTCCTTTGCCCGCGCCGGGCCGGTGGCATTGGCGTAGGCGCCGGTGTGCAGTTCGATCACGGGCGCGCGCAGTTCCGCTGCCAGCTCGACCTGGGCCGGATCCGGATCGATGAAAAGACTGGTGGCGATGCCGGCGGCGTTCATCGCGTCCACGCAGGCCTGCACCCGTGCGCGATGCACGACCACATTCAGCCCGCCCTCGGTAGTGATCTCGGTGCGGTTCTCCGGCACCACGCAGACGGCCTCGGGCTTCAGGCTCAGCGCGTACGCGATCATCTCCGGCGTGCAGGCCATCTCAAGATTGAGGCGGGTGGCCACGACCTCGCGGAGCCGGCGCACATCGTGTTCCTGGATGTGGCGGCGGTCCTCGCGGAGGTGGACGGTGATGCCGTCGGCCCCGGCCTGCTCAGACAGCAAGGCGACGGTCACCGGATCAGGCTCAACGCAGCCGCCCGGGCCGGAAGCGCCGCGGTAGCGGGCCTCGCGCAAAGTGGCCGCATGGTCGATGTTGACGCCGAGAAGAATCATGGGCGGCGACCATGGCACAAAAGACCCGACCGGCAAACCCGGAAAGATTCCTCTTTCCAGCGGCGCCCGCCCTGAATTCAAACACACCGTGCCCGAGACCAACGCCCCGCGCGAAAACCTCCTCGTCAACCTCATCTGCAACATCGCCGTGCCGACGTATGTCCTGACGTCGCTCAGCAAGGACGATCATCTTGGTCCGGTCTGGGGGCTGGGGCTGGCGATTCTTTTCCCGATCGGCTACGGCATCTACGACTTCGCCCGGCGCCGGCGCACCAACTTCATTTCGGTCATCGGCTTCTGCAGCGTCCTGCTCACGGGCGTGCTCGGCCTGATGCACGTGGGCGGCATGGGCTTCGCGATCAAGGAGGCGGTCATGCCCACCCTGATCGGCGCCGCCATCCTGTTCTCGGTGCGCACGAGCAAACCGCTCGTGAAGGAACTGATCTACAATGACCAGATCATCGACGTGCCGCGGGTGAACGCCGCCCTGGCGGAACGGGGCCGGACCCGCGACTTCGAACGCCTCGTGCTGCAGATCAGCATCTGGTTGGGCGCCAGTTTTGTCCTGAGCGCGGGCCTGAACTTCAGCCTCGCGCGCTATCTCCTGCGCGGCGCCCCGGGCACGCCCGAGTTCAACGCCCAGCTCGGCCGGATGCACCTGCTGGCGTGGCCGGTCATCGTGGTGCCGAGCATGCTCGTGATGATGCTCGTGTTCTGGCGCCTGATCTCGGGGCTCAAGCAGCTCACCGGCCTGACGACCGACGAGTTGCTGCGGACGGAGCAGAAGTAGGGCCTCAAGGCAGGGCGGACATGTCATGTCCGCCCCAGTGGGTTCTTCGCGGCGGACTCATCAGCCTTCGCGAAGCCTACGGCTGACAAGCCGAGTCCGCCCTAGCCCGCAGACCGTATTAGCGGTCCTTGATCGGCACGTAGTCGCGCTTGGTGGGGCCGACGTAGATCTGGCGGGGGCGGTAAATGCGGCCCTTGGGATTTGCGGCGACCTCGCGCCAGTTCGCGATCTGACCCGGCGCGCGGCCGATGGCGAAGATGACCGTGAACATGTTCATCGGGATGCCGATCGCGCGCATGATGATGCCCGAGTAGAAATCGACATTCGGGTACAGCTTGCGGGCGAGGAAATAGTCGTCCTTCAGCGCGGCCTGCTCGAGGTTCTTGGCGATGGCGAGGAGCGGATCGTCGATCCCGAGCTTTTTCAGGACCTCATCACAGGCCTTGCCGATGATCTTGGCCCGCGGATCGAAGTTCTTGTAGACCGCGTGACCGAAGCCCATCAGGCGGTTGCTCTTGCTGCCCGACTTGGCGGCGGCGATGAAGCGCGTGCCGTCGTCACCCTCGTCGTGGATCGCCTGGAGCATGCCCATGACCGCGGTGTTGGCGCCGCCGTGCAGCGGGCCCGAGAGCGCGCTGATGCCGGCGGAGATCGAGGTGAACATGTTGGCTGCGCTGGAGCCGACCATGCGCACGGTGGAGGTGGAGCAGTTCTGCTCGTGGTCCGCGTGCAGGAGCAAGAGGAGATTGAGCGCCTTGGCGACCTCGGGCGCCACGGTGTAGTCGCTACCGGGCTCCGAGAACATCATGTGCAGGAAATTGTCGCAGAACGACAGCTCCTGGCGCGGCCCGACGTAAGGCAGCCCGCGTTGATAGCGGTAGATCATCGCGCCGATCGTGCGGATCTTCGAGATGGCGATCGCCGCCGCGAGGTCGAAGTTCTTCAGGTCGGTCTCAAAGTTGTTCGTGGCGAGCTGCGGATAGTGCGCCGCGAGCGAGCCGACGATCGACGAGAGCAGGGCCATCGGGGGCGCGTCCTTCGGGAAGCCCTCGAAGATCTTCTGCATCTGCGTCTCGATGCCGGCGTTGATGCGGATGAGCAGGCCGAAATCCTTCCGCTGGGTGGCGTTGGGCAGCTCGCCGTAGATGATCAGGTAGGCGGTCTCAACAAAGTCGCTGTACGCCGCGAGCTGCTCGATCGGGTAGCCGCGGTGACGGAGCACGCCGACCTCGCCGTCCAAATAGGTGATCGAGCTCTCGCACGAGGCGGTGTTGCCGTAGCCCTGATCGTAGGCAACGACGCCGGTGTCGGCGCGGAGCTTGCGGGTGTCGATGGCCCGTTCGCCCTCCGTGCCAACCATCACCGGCAGGGTAAACTCCTTGTCATCGATCTTTAGGGTAGCGGAACTCATTGGTTGAACGAAGCCACTGCCCCGGGGCTTGGCAAAGCAAAGAAGGCGGCCCCGACCCGGCCCAGAGGGAAATAAGGGCCGGGACCCCGGCAAGTAAGAGATCTTGCGGGGGGCTGCTGCGGAAGGGTGCGTTATCCTGAACGCGCCGGGGCTTCCCTAGGCTGGGCCTAATATGCGGCGGGTTAAGGATAACCCGCCCGACCAGATCAGGTCACCGCCCGCCGGAGCCCGCCACGACGTCGACGAAGTTGCGGTAAATCCGCAGGCCCTTGGCCTGGCTCTTTTCCGGGTGGAACTGGGTGGCAAAGCACCGGCCACGGCCGATCGCCGCGGTGAAGGCCCCGCCGTAGTCGCACTCGGCCAGCACCAGCGCCGGATCGGCCGGCACGCAGTGGTAGCTGTGCACAAAGTAAAAGGACTCGCCCTCGCCCGCCAGGCCCGCGGCCAGAGCCGAGCCCGGCTGGGTGAACCGCACCCCGTTCCAGCCCATGTGGGGGATCTTGAGCTCGGGCGGACGCCGGAAGCGCACCACCTGCCCGGGGAAGATCCCGAGCCCGGTGACATTACCCTCCTCGGAGTGCTCGAACAGGGCCTGCATGCCAAGGCAGACGCCCAGGAAGGGGCGTCCGGCGCCGATCCAGTCCCGGAGGGAGTCATCCAGTTTTTCCGCGCGCAGTGCCGCCACGCAGTCGCGCAACGCGCCCACGCCCGGAAGCACAAGGCCCGCCGCGCCGCTTGCCGCGATATCCGCCGGAGTGTGGACCACCACGGGCACGCCGCCCACCGCCTCCAGCGCCTTGGTGACGCTGCGCAGGTTGCAGATGCCGTTGTCGATCACGGCGACGCGGACGCCGGACACGGCCGGCAGTTGGGAGGTTTTCAGGTCGGCGGGCACGGTCAGGACATGGGATCGCGGCCGGGCCGGCGGCCCAGCCCTACCCGGCAAACTAGATCTTGCCCTTGGTCGAGGGCAGCAGGTCGGCCGCGCGTGGCTCGATCTGCGTCGCGACATCGAGCGCCCGGCCGAGCGCCTTAAAAATCGCCTCGGCCACATGGTGCGGCTCCTCGCCGTACACGAGCTGGACATGGAGGTTCGCCCCGAGCGCGTTGCTGAACGCCCGGCAAAATTCCTTCACGAGCACGATGTTGAAGTCGCGCACGAACATCGTCGGGGCCTCGGCGCTGTAGACGAGGTGCGGGCGCCCGCCGACATCCACGACAACACGGGCCAGCGACTCATCCATCGGGAGAATGAAGAAGCCGTAGCGGCGGATGCCGAGCTTGTCGCCCAGCGCCTCCTTGAAGGCCTGCCCGAGCACCAGGCCGACATCCTCGACGGTGTGGTGATAATCGACGTCGGTGTCGCCCTTGGCCTTGATCTCGAGGTCGAAGAGGCCGTGCTTCGCAAACAGCGTCAGCATGTGGTCGAAGAACGGCACGCCGGTGCCGATCTTCGATTCGCCGCGCCCGTCGATGGACAGGGTGAGCGCGATGTCCGTCTCCGCCGTCTTCCGGCGGACAGTCGCTACGCGTTGGGAGGAGCCTTTAGCCATGCGTCGAGGTTTTGGTTGAGGACGAGCATCTCGTCGTCGGTGCCGACGCTGATGCGGAGGAAGGGAGCGGTCAAGGCGTGGCTCGGAAAGTGTCGGACGAGGACCTTGCGGGCGAAGAGGAAACGGTAGGCGGACTCGGCGACCGCGGCGCCGGTGACTCCACCGGCGTCGCGCGGCTCGGTGAAGATGAAGTTCGCCTGCGAGGGATAGGTGAACCAGCCGCGGACGGCGAAGGCGCGGAGCTGGGCATCGCGCGTGGCCCGCACCCGGGTGACCAGTCCCTCGAAGTGGGCCTGGTCGCCCAGCGCAGCGAGCGCCGCCGCCTGCGAAAGCCGGCTGACGTTGTAGCTGTCGCGCACGCGGTCGAGCAGTTCGATGACCTTGGCACTGGCGAGAGCGTAGCCAACGCGGATGCCGGCCAGCGCGTAGGCCTTGGAGAAGGTGCGGACGACCACGAGGTTTTCGTACCGCGCCAGCAGCGGCACGGCGTTTTCCTTCGCAAAGGGAGCGTAAGCCTCGTCCACCACCACGATGCCGGGAAAAACGCGCAGGACCTGCTCGATCTCGGCATTGGGAAACGCCACGCCGGTCGGGGCATTCGGCGAGGTCAGGAAGAAGATCTTCGCCTTGGTCGCGGCGATCCGCTCGACGGGAAGGCGCATGCTCCGGTCGAATTCGATCACCTCGCAGCCGCCATCCTGGATCGCGACCAGCACGGGATAGAGCGAGTAGCTGGGCAGGGTGAATCCCGCGGCGGCACCCGGGCCGGCAAAGACGCGGATCAGCAAATTCAGGATGTCGTCGGAGCCGTTGCCCACGCAGACCTCACCCTCCGTCCGGCCGTGATGCCGGGCGAGCGCCGCGCGCAGCGGGCTGCTCTTGGGATTCGGATAAAGGCGCAGCGCGGCGCCGTCCGCGCCGACTTCGTTCCTGACCGCCTCGGCCACGCGCGGGCTGGGAGGATAGGGACATTCGTTGGTGTTCAGCTTCACCCAGCCCCGCTCGGAGGGTTGCAGGCCCGGCGTGTAGGCATGGAGCCGCGTCACGTGCGGCTGGGCGAAGAAGGAAGGATCGGAAGACATGCGGAGAATGGGGCCGGCGGCGCCGGACCAGGTCCGGGCGGCCGAGGGGCCTACTTGACGCGCACCGAGACCGAGCGGCCGTGGGCGTCGAGCTGTTCCATGGCGGCGAAGGCGGCGACGATGGCGCGGCGCGGCGGACCCCGGCCCGGTCGTAACGGACCACGCTGGTGCGGCGCATGAAATCCGTCACGCGAAGCCCGCTGAAGAAGCGGCCGGCGCGGCCGGTGGGCAGGACGTGGCTCGGTCCCGCGGTGAAGTCGCCCAGTGCGGTCGCGGTGTGGTTGCCGACCATGATCGCGCCGGCGGTGGTGACCGCCTGCGTGAGTTTCGTGACCCACGGCTCGCGCACGAGCAACTCCAGGTGCTCCGGGGCGACGTAGTTGGCGATCTCCGCGGCCTGCTCGACTTTCTTCACCGTGATGGCGAGGAATCCCTCAGCCAGCACGCGGGCGGTTTTTTCCGAGCGGCTGATCAGCTTGGACTGCGCCTCCAGCTCGGTCGCAATGGCGGCGATGATCGCGGGGGACGTCGCCACGAGGTAGATTTTCTCCCGGCCGGAACCGTGCTCCGCTTGGGCGAGGAGGTCGGCGGCGGCCCAGTCGGCCCGGACCGACTCGTCGGCAATAACCATAAGTTCGCTCGGGCCGGGCAGTGAATCGACTCCCACCGTGCCGAAAACCTGGCGCTTGGCTTCGCACACCCAGGCGCTGCCCGGGCCAAAGACCTTGTCCACGGCGGGTATCGTGGCGGTGCCGTAGGCCATGGCGCCGATCGCCTGGACTCCGCCGACCCGATAGACTTCGGAGACGCCCGCCAAGTGCAGGGCGGCGAGCAGACCGTCGGCCACGCGCCCGCTCGGGCCGGTGGGGGTGAAGGCCGCGACCTCCGGGCAGCCGGCTAGCTGCGCGAGGGTGGCCGTCATGAGCACGGTCGAGACGAGGGGGACCTGGCCGCCCGGGATGTATAGCCCCACCCGGCGGATCGGATCGAACTTCTCCCCCACCCGCGCCCCGTGCGGGTTGCGGGCCGCCCAGGCCTTTGGCAACGAGCGGCGGTTGAAATCGACAATGCTCGCGTACGCCGCCTGAAGAGCCCGGCGCTCGCCGGCCGAAAGTCGTTTCATCGCCCCGGCCAGATCGGCGCGCTTCACCCGGAAACGCTCGGGCGTCAGCTTGGAGCCGTCAAAGCGGGCCGCGTACTCGGCCACGGCGGCATCCCCGCGGACCCGCACGTCCGCGAGCAGGCCCGTGACGGCCCGGACGGTTTCCTCGGACACGGCGGCGGTTCGGCAGAACGCGGCGAGGTCGTCGGCGAAATTTTTTTCGGTGTAACTGAGCAGGCGCACGAGGTCCAACGTGGCGGCGATTGCGGCCCGAATCCAGCCGGAAGCAACCGGCCCGAGGGAGAAAGGGCCTACTGGCGCAACGAAGAGATCGTCGGCACCGTGAACAGGTTCGCCGGGAACTTCTCGTTCACCGCGACCTTCTCGAAGACGATTGTGACGGTGACA
>CAIYFD010000028.1 GCA_903925425.1 uncultured Opitutia bacterium
GAGTTCACAGAGCCCAAGCCTCGTTGTTTTCATTCGGAATTGTTGGCCGCAAAAAGGCGCAGAAGACGCAAAAACGATCCGTCGAACGAAATGCGAGTGGTTTAGGGCTCGGTAATCCGCTTTTGCGTCTTTTTGCGCTTCTTTGCGGCTAAACTTGCCGAGGCATTTCGGGGGATCGGAAAGCCCAATCCGGTTTTATCCGTTAAATCCGCGGCCAATAAATCCGGCGTTCGAACCCCCAATACCAACGAGGCTTGGGCTCTGTGAGCTCTGTGCCTCTGTGGCAAACCCGGTTTGAGATCGATCCGCCGGACCGAGAGAGCTTACTCGATTTTCCGCCATGGCCCAAGCCCACCCCTTCTCTACTCGCGCGGCGCGAGCGGCCTACGTCGATCGCCGACTGGCTGAGCTCTATCCGGCGACGCCCGTCCCGCTCGACCATCGCGATCCCTTTACCCTGCTCGTGGCCGTGCTGCTCTCGGCGCAGTGCACCGACAAACGCGTCAACCTCGTGACCCCAGCTCTCTTTGCCCGCGCCGACACGCCAGCGAAGATGGCGACGGTGCCGGTGGAGGAGATCCTCGGGCTCATCCGCACCTGCGGACTCGCGCCGTCCAAGGCCAAAGCGATCGCAGGTCTTTCGCGCCTGCTGCTGGAAAAGCACGGCGGCCACGTCCCGCGCACCTTCGCGGAGCTGGAAGCGCTGCCGGGCGTCGGGCACAAGACGGCGAGCGTGGTGATGGCGCAGGCGTTCGGCGTGCCGGCCTTCCCGGTCGACACCCACATCCACCGCCTGGCAAAACGCTGGCGTCTCAGCGCCGCGAAGAACGTGGTGCAAACCGAGCGCGACCTGAAGGCGCTGTTTCCCGAAGCCCACTGGAATCAACTCCACCTGCGGATCATCTTCTACGGCCGCGAGCACTGCGCCGCCCGCGGCTGCAACGGCCACACCTGCGAGATCTGCGGGACCTTCTCGCGCCGGAAAAATCCGGTTTAACCACGGATGTCTTGAGGTAGGGCTGAAGCGGTGCTTCAGCCGCGATTATCCCGATCCTTTTTAACCGCGGACCGTGTCCTGCGTAGCTCGAAGAGCGAAGTAGGATTACGCCGATTGTCGCAGAGGGAAAAACCCGATCCGTTGTTAACCACGGATTTCACGGATTTTGGGTAGGGCGGACTCGGTGAGTCCGCCGCGATCATCTCGATCATCTCGATCATTTTTTACCACGGATTAGGGCTCGATCCCCCAACCCAGAACTCAAAACGCCGAACCCTAAACTCGCCGCAGGCCTGGCGGCGGGCAGCGGGATCACCACAGACGTTTTCTGGCGAACGCGATTCCTGAATGGGATTTCAAGTAGGAGTCGAAGCGAGGGCCTGGGCGGGATTACTGAAAGCCAAGTAGGGAACGAGACGCCAAGGACGGTGTTTCGCGGTGTGCTTGCTCAGGCCGGCGTTGTGGGGGCGAAACGGGTGCGCAGGTCGCGAGTGAAGCCGATGCAGGTTTGATCGGCGTGGGATTCGCTTCGGAGCAAATAGACATAGGTCATGACATACCTGAGAACGGAAAAAATAGGGCGAATCTTTCACTGAAAGTGAGGGCTGGGCATTTTCTTGCCATGCGAACCCCTTCGATCTGCAGCCCCGCTTCGCCAACAGGCTACGCAGGGCCACCATGCTTCGCCCGTCGCGTTTACTGCCAACAACGTCGCCAGCCGGACCAGCTTACATGACCTGCCATGCGTAGCCCAACGGGCGAAGCATGGTGGACGCTGGCGGACTCGAACCGCCGACCCCGTGCGTGTGAAGCACGTGCTCTAACCAACTGAGCTAAGCGTCCAATGGGGCTTTCCCGGTGAAGGGGCCTGTCCTGCGAAGCCCATCAGGCAAAGCAGGAACGCGGAACGTGGGGTGTCACCCCGGGTGAATCAATCCTGATTTGGAGTAGGATCCCCGACCCTTTTAACCACGAATTATACCGATAACACGGATTGGGACCGATCCTCCGCCGTCTGCCATCCGTCCTCCGCCATCTGCCGTCGGCCGTCCGACCCTCCAACCCTCAGGCCCCTTCCGCTCGGATCGCCGCGCTTTCGCCCGTCGTCAGCACTGTGGACCAGACCCGGCGGGTCCACGCTGCGCTCTGTGCCCAGTCGACTCGGCGCGTCTTAATCGTTGGAGCAGGAACCATCCGCGCCACGATTTTGCCCCGGCTCGTCACCTCGACCTCCTCCCCTTGGGAGACCCACGTGAGCACGTGGGAATAATTGTTCCTCAACTCACGCGCTGTCGTGGTTCTCATGTACGACAAATTGGGGCACATGGAGCTGCCGTCCATGGCAGCGCGGTCAGGATCAGGGCAGGATGGGTCCATCACCCCCAAAAACCGTAAATTTCAGGGCGAATCTTTCACCCAATCCGCGTAAATCGGCGTAATCAGCGGTTAAAACAGCCTGGGATCGCAGATTGGGTGAAAGATCGGCCCGGTTTTTTGCGTTATAGGGTTGATGCCCCTTCTCCGCCCAAGCCCCAACCCCGGCCCGCCCCCAGCCCGGTTCGTCGCCGCACCCAAGATTGACTCCCCGTACGTACGCGCTTGCTTCGTACGTATGAAGATCAAGCTCACGCTCTCCGTGGACCAGGGCGCCGTCCGGCGTGGAAAACTCTGGGCGAAGCGGCGCGGGATCCCGTTGTCCCGCGTGGTCGAGGACCACCTGAACCGGCTGGCCGCCCCCGATGCCGGCGCGCGGTTCCTGACCAAGTGGCAGGGCGCCTTCACGCTCGACCCGGCTGCGCTGAAGGACGAGCGCGTGGCCGCCATCATGGCCAAGCACGGGCGTTGAGCATGCGACCGCTGCTCGACACCAACATCCTGATTGACGTCGCCCTCGCACGCGCCGGCCTGCACGAGGCCAGCGGGGCCGCCGTGGCCTGGTGCATGAACAATCCGGGGGCGGGCCTCGTGGCGGCCCATTCGCTGGCCACGTTCGCTTACCTGGTCGGCCGCGCCGCCGGTGCCGCCAAGGCGCGGAAGTTCATCGCGGACCTGGCCGAGGGCGCCGATATCGCCCGGGTGGACAACCCCGAGGTCAAGCGGGCACTCGCGCTCCCTCTGGCGGATTTCGAGGACGCCTTGATCGCCGCCGCGGCCGAGGGGGCCGGCGCCACGCACATCGTGACGCGCAACACCGCCGATTTCCGCCGCTCCCCGGTCAAGGCCGTGACGCCTGAGGAGTTCGTGCGGCTCGCAGCACGGCATTGAGCTGCGGCTCGGGAACTCGATCCACTCGACCCCTTTTAACCACGGATTACACGGATGGCACGGATTGGGGTTCGGAACTCTGAACTCTGAACGCCTGACTCTGAACTCCGTCGCGGCCGCCCTCCTCCCAGTCCGGCGATCTCAAATCTGAAATTTGAAATCTGAAATTCGCTGGCAGCCCCCTACGTCGGTCGTCCGCCTTAGAGATCTCAGATTCGCGCGACCATGCGCGCCCCCAACTCCGATCTCCCAACCCCCAACTCCCATCTCCAAAACCCATCTCCGAAGCCCCCGTCGGCTCAGACGTCTTGCCCCACGGGGCCTCAGGGGCAGCATGAGCACATGAACGAATCGGCCAAAAATACTTTCACGTTGGAGCTTGGGGCAGCGGCGCCGGATTTCCGGCTGCCGGCGACCGATGGAAAGTCGTATGCCCTCGCCGACTTTGCGGACGCCAAGGCCCTCGTGGTATTCTTCACCTGCAATCACTGCCCCTATGTGACCAATTCGGACGAAGGCACGCGGCGCACGGCCGAGCGTTTCGCGACGCAGGGAGTGCGGTTCGCGGGGATCAACAGCAACAGCGAGAATACCTACGCGGACGATTCGTTCCCGCACATGGTGGAGCGGATGAAACAGCACCATTTCCCCTGGACCTATCTGCGGGACGAGGGCCAGGACGTCGCCCGCGCCTACGGGGCGTTGCGGACGCCCCATTTCTACGTGTTCGATGACCGGCGGAAACTCGTCTACACCGGGCGCGGGACCGACAGCCCGCGCGATCCGGCAAAGGTGACGACGAACGATCTGGTCAACGCGCTCGAGGATCATCTCGCCTGCCGGGCGATTCGCACGCCGAAGACAAATCCCATCGGCTGCAACGTGAAGTGGGAAGGCAAGGATGCCCACTGGATGCCGGCCGAGGCGTGCGACTTGGTCTAGGCCAGCCAGCGGCGGGCCCAAAAAGTAGCTTCGGGGAAGGTTCGGGATGCCTGCGGGGAAGCTTCGAGAGCGGCCCAACCCCCTTGGCTCGGCCCTCAGACTGGTCCGCCGACCTCAAATCTGAAATTTGCCCCCCCTAAGTGCCCCCATCTCCCAGCTCCTAGCTCCTAGCTTCCCGCCCGCTATTCCGTTCGAAGCGACCCACCGTCAACCTTCGGGAAGGGCCGAACCGAAAGGGGGCCGAACCGAAAGGGCCGGGACGCTAAAAGTTAAAAGTGCCCCGCAAATGCGGACGCAACGGGCAGATTTTAACAGTTAGCGTCCCGACCCCGTCGGCTTTCTCCCGTGCAATCCGTGGTTAAAAATTCGGGGGATCGAAATTCTAATCCGGTTTTATCCGTTAAATCCGCGGTTAAAAAGGATCGCGCCCGGGATTACGCGGCGTGGACCGGATAGTCGGTGTAGCCGCGGGCGCCGGGGCTGTAGAGCGTGGACCCGTCGGGCTCGACGAGGGCGGCGCCGCGACGGACGCGGTCCACAAGGTCGGGGTTGCTGACGTAGTGGTGACCGAACGCGACGGCGGCGAGGGTGCCGGCCGTGATCGCGGCGGCGGCCTCATCGGGCGAGTAACCCATGTTGCCCACGAGGGCGCCGTGGAACGCCTGGCGGGCGGGCGTGACGACGTCGGCTTTCTGCACGCCAAAGAAATCGCCGCGCATGAGGTGCAGGTAGGCGATGCCGCGGCGGTTCAGCTCGGTGGCGACATACGTGGTGAGGGCGACGGGATCTTCGTCCTGCATGAAATTGTAGCTATTCAGCGGCGAGATGCGCACGCCGACGTGGTCGGCTCCCCAAACGCTGATGACGGCATCCGTGACCTCGAGGAGCAGCCGGGCGCGGTTGGCCAGCGTGCCGCCGTAGGGACCCGAGCGGCGGTTGCTGCCGCTGCGCAGGAATTCATCGAGAAGATAACCGTTGGCGCCGTGGACTTCGACGCCGTCAAAGCCGGCGGCCTTGGCGTTCACCGCGGCGTGGCGGAAGCCCGCAACGATGCCGGGCAGCTCGTCGTCGCGCAGCTCGCGCGGGATCTCGTAGGGTTTCTTACCCTGCGGGGTGTGCGTCTCGTCGTTCTCGATCCGCAGCGGGCTCGGTGCCACGGGCTGGGCGCCGTTGTTGAGGAGCGAGTGGCAGGCGCGGCCGCCATGCCAGAGCTGCAGGAGGATCCGGCCGCCCTTGGCGTGGACGGCATCGGTGATTTTTTTCCAACCCGCCACTTGGGCCGGGGAGTGGATGCCGGGTTCCCGTCCGCCGAAGGCCGAATTGCCCTCAATCACCATGGTGGCCTCGGCGATAAGCAGTCCGGCGCTGGCGCGCTGGGCATAATACTCCGCCATGATCTCGGTCGGCACGTGCTGGGCATCCGCCCGGCAGCGCGTGAGCGGCGCCATCAGGATGCGGTTGGGGAGCGCCAGGGCGCCGAGTTTGACCGGAGTGAAGAGCGGATCGTGGGACATGAGGAGACGGGTGATGGGTGGGGCGGGTCTGCACCTCATTCAGATTCCGCGAATTCTCAACCACGGATCGGATTTAAGGGGCGGATCGGCCGGTCGGTGGGCCGGCGCGGCTGATCACCGCGTGGTTGCCACCGCCCGGATGGGGCATGAAATGGCGTCACCCCCATGAATACTCCCCTCCCCAATCGGATTGTTCCTCCCGCTCCCGCACTCGATCGCCGCGCCTGGATGAAGCAGGCCGCCCTGCTGGCCGGCGGAGTCGCCGCCGGGACCTCCGCCCAAGCGGCGGCGGCACCGGCGAACCCGGCCCCAACGGCAGGCGCAGGCGGTGGACGCATGCGCGCCGCCACGCCGGACTCGGCCGTGGTCGAGACCACCGCCGGCAAGGTCCGCGGTGCGGTCCGCAACGAGGTTTTTATCTTCAAGGGCATTCCGTACGGCGAGACCACCGCCGGGGAGGATCGTTTCCTCCCGCCCCGAAAGCCCGCGCCGTGGACCGGCATCCGTTCCTCCACGTCGTGGGGCCCGGTCGCGCCTCACCCGGAACGCACGAGCTGGCGCAATGACGAGGAGCAGTACCTTTACCAGTGGGACGACGGTTTTGTCGGCGAGGACATGCTCCGGATCAATGTCTGGACCCCCGCGATCAATGACAACCGGCGCCGCCCGGTGATCTTCTGGATTCACGGCGGCGGCTTTGTCTCGGGTTCGAGCCAGGAGCTGCGCCCGTACGATGGCGAGAACCTGGCGCGGAACCACGACGTGCTTTTCGTCTCGATCAACCACCGGCTGAATGTGTTCGGCTTCCTCGACCTTTCCCAGATCGGCGGCGAGAAGTACGCGGCGTCGGGCAACGCCGGCATGCTCGATCTCGTCCTCGGGCTCGCGTGGGTGCGCGACAACATTGTGCGCTTCGGCGGCGATCCGGACAACGTAACGATCATCGGGCAGTCGGGCGGCGCCCGCAAAGTGAGCATCCTCCAGGCTATGCCCGCGGCCCGCGGGCTGTTTCACCGCGCGGCGGTGATCAGCGGCGCGGCCCTGCGCCAGACCACGCCCGACCTCTCGCTCAAGCTGGCCCTCGGCCTCCTCGACGAGCTCGGGTTGGCGCGGACCGACTTCGCCAAGCTCCACCAAGTCGAGACCAACCGCCTGCTCGTCGCCGGGATGGAGGCCCAGCGCAAGGTCACCGCGGGTGCGGCCGGCCCGACGCCGGGCGGGTGGGGCCCGGTGGTGGACGGCAAGATCCTGCCGGCGCATGCCTTCGATCCCGTCGCCCCGGCGATCTCCACCGGGGTGCCGTTGTTGACCGGCAGCACTTATGCGGAGCTCAACAGCGGCGTGAACAACCCCGCGGCTGCCCGCCTGACCGTCGCGGAGCTGACGGCCGAGTTCGCGCCAACCCTCGGGGCCCGCGCGGGCGAGGTGATCGCCGCCTATCGTGTCGTTTTCCCGACCGCGCCGATCTTCGAGATTCGCGCCCACATCCTCGCGGCCCAGTCCTATCGCATCAACGCGGTCATCATGTCCGAGCGCAAAGCCGCGCAGAACGCCGCGCCGGTCTACATGTACTGGTTCGGCTGGAAGACCGCCGCCCTCGATGGCCGGGCCCTGGCTTACCACTGTCAGGACCTGGCCTTCTGGTTCGACAACATCGACCTCGCCGCGCAGGCCACCGGCGGCACGGACGATGCGCGCGCCTTGGCGGACAAGATGAGCCGGGCCCTCGTCGCCTTCGCTCGCACCGGCAACCCCAACCATCCCGGACTCCCAAGCTGGGATCCATTCACCAGCACGGGGCGGGCCGCGATGGTGTTCGAGAACAACCAGTCCGCGGTGAAGGCCGATCCCGACCGCACGGCCCGCGACCTCCTCCGCCAAGTTCGCGGGATGTGAGCGCCGCCGAGGTTGTCCCGCCGGCGCCAGCGTACCGCTAACATTGACGCCGGCGGAAAATGCTGGCGGATTAAATCGTTCGCCGTCGCGGGAGTCTGCCCGGACCCGAGCCACCCCGGAGAACCATGAGGCCTGTAATCCTGATCAGCCTGGCTGCGGTCGCGCTTGCCGCGGGGTTCGCCGGCTGCGGGACGCTCGGCAAGCATTACGACGAGGATCTGGCCGCACCCGACCCGTATGCACCGACATTCACCGTGGCGGGGCGGATCAGCGTCGAATCCAAGCCGACCGGTGCCATGATCACGTTCAACGGCACCCAAATCGGGGCGAGCCCGGTCAGCATCCCGGTCGACCTCGACGCGTCCGGCAACTTCGTGGACGTGGTGGATATCTCCTCTGATTTCACCGTGATCGCTCCCGTGCGCGGCGCCTCGAATGTCGTCACCGCCCGGTACCGGCACGGCGACCTCGCGCCGAAGCTGCTCGTGCTCGCGCGCCCCGCGGATGGCGGCATCCAGAGCTTGGGGAGCGTTCTATCGAAAAGATAATCTCCGAGCCTGTTTAACCACGGATTACACGGATTTCACGGATAAGGGCTCGATCCCCGAACCAATACATCTGCCGATTTCACGCCGAGGAGTACCGCGTCCGCAGGACAAGGCAACGGGCGCCAAGCACGGAGAAGGTATTGGGTTTGGGTTCCGAGCCCACATCCACGCCATCCGTGCAATCCTTGGTTAAAAAATCCGCGGTTAAAAACGGATCGCGCTTTTCACGCGGGCACAAAAAAGGCGCCGCGTGATGGCGGCGCCTTTGAGTTAAAAACTGTTCCGATGCTTACTTGGTCGCGGGAGCGGGGGCCGGAGCTTGTCCGCCGCCCATGCCGCCAGGAGCCATGCCGCCGGCACCCATGCCGCCAGGGCCGCCAGGGCCACCCTGACCACGCGGAGCGCGCGGGGGCTTGGGCGCCTGGAATTCCTTGTGCGACGGATCCTCGACGTCCGCCACATCCTTGTAAGCCGCCTGAATCGCATCGGAGTTACCGGCCTTGAGGGCGGTGATCAGCTTGTCGACGTTCGCGAGCGCCTTCGCCATCTGCTCGTCGTAGTCCTTAAGGAACTGCGCCTTCTTGTCCTCGGCCTGCGCCTTGAGGAA
>CAIYFD010000029.1 GCA_903925425.1 uncultured Opitutia bacterium
CCCTCCAGGTGCAGGAGGTGCGAGAGCACGAGACCCGCGGGTCCGGCGCCGATGATTCCTACCTGAGTGGACGAGCAACTCATGGGACCGGTCGAAGCCGCGGGAACACGCGCCGGATGTTGTGCTCGAAGATGTTCGCCTTCTCGGCCGCGCTGACGGCGCTGCCGTCGATGTAGCGCTTGGTGTCGTCAAACGGGTGCCCTGTCTCCGAGTCGATACCCCGCACGGCGCCGACCATCTCCGAGGCGAAAAGGATGTTCTTGTTCGGGATCACCTTCAGCAGGAGGTCGATCCCGGGCTGATGGTAGACGCAGGTGTCGAAGTACACGTTGTTCATCACCAGCTCGTCGAGGCGCGGCAGCTTGAGCATGTCGGCCAGCCCGCGGAAACGTCCCCAGTGGTAGGGCACGGCCCCGCCGCCATGGGGGATGATGAACCTGATCGTCGGGAAATCCTTCATGACCTGCGACTGCATCAGCTGCATGAACGCCACGGTGTCGGCGCTGAGGTAGTAGGACCCCGTGGTGTGGAAGGCATGATTGCAGCAGCCGCTCACGTGGATCATCGCCGGCACGTCCAGCTCCACCATCTTTTCATAGATCGGGTACCAGTAGCGGTCACCGAGCGGCGGCGAGTTCCAGTGGCCGCCCGAGGGGTCAAGGTTGAGGTTGCAGCCGACGAACCCCAGCTGGCGCACGCAGCGGTCCAGCTCCGCGACGCTGGTGGCGAGGCTGGTACCCGGTGACTGCGGCAGGGCGCACGCGCCGATAAAACTCTTCGGATAGAGCTGGGTGACACGGTAAATCAAGTCGTTCGTGTGCTCGGTCCAGAAGCGGCTGGTGTGGGCGTTGCCGACATGGTGCTCCATCCAGCTGGCCCGCGGCGAAAAAATCGTCAGGTCGGTGCCGCGCGCGCGCTGCAGCTTGAGCTGGTTGCTCTCGAGGCTCTCGCGGATCTGGTCGTCGGTGATGGCAATCACGCCCTTTTCGCCGACGTGGAGCGGGTCCTTTTTCAGCGCGGCCTTCTGGGCCTCGCGGTAGGCACCGAGGGGCTCGGGCGTCGTCGTGTAATGGCCGTGGCAGTCGATGATCATGGCGGGGCGTCGTCGGGCTGCCTTAGGGGCCGAGCTTCTCGTAGTCGGCGAGGGTCTCAAGGTAAACAAGGCCGGCTTTCGCGAGGGCCGGGCGCATGTTGTAGATGTCGAGACCGAGCTCGCCCTTTTTGACGCGGGCCCGCTTGGAGACCTCGTTGGCTTCGCGCTCGTGGCCGGCCGCGAGGACGCGTGCCGCGGCCTTCCGCTCGACGATCACCACGCCGTCGTCGTCCGCGACCACCACGTCGCCGGGCACAACGTGCTGGCCCGCGCAGACGAGGGGCACGTTCACCGCGCCGAGGGTGGCCTTGACGGTGCCCTTGGCGTTGATGGCCTTGGACCAGACGGGAAAACCCATCTCGGTGAGTTCGCGGGTGTCGCGCACGCCGCCGTCGATGACCAGGCCGCGGATGCCGTGGGCCTTGCAGGACTCGCCGAGCAGGTCGCCGAAGAAGCCGTCGGAGTTGTCCGTCGTGCAGCCGACGACAAGAATATCACCCGGTTGGCAGAGCTCGATGGCCACATGGATCATCCAGTTGTCGCCGGGGTGCACGAGCACGGTGACGGCGCTGCCGGCGAGCCGGGCGCGCGGATAGATGGGCCGCATGTAGGGCCGGAGCAATCCGGTGCGGCCCTGGGCCTCGTGCACCGTGGCAACGCCGAGTTTCTCGAGGCCGGAAATATCGCCGGCAGGGGCGCGTTCAATGTGGCGGACGGCGACGGTTTTCATGGGGAAGTTGAATCCAAATCAGAACAAACCTGTTGAACCACGGATTTCACGGATGGCACGGATGCCAAGCCCCGATCCCTTTTCTAGAAGGCAACGAAGGGGACGCAGAAGGCGGGATCCAAATCTTTGCTTCTTTCAGCAAACATCCGGTTCCGGTTTCTGAGTCCCCATCCGTGCAATCCGTGTAATCCGTGGTTAAAACTGCCTTCATGGTCTCGTTCAGTCTTTAAAGCCGTATAGCCGGGCGGGGTTGTCGACGAGGATCCGCCGTTGGAGCGCGGGATCGGGGGCGAAGAGCGGAACGAGATCGAGCAAATCGCCGTCGTTCGGCATCCAGCGCGTGATGTTCGGGTGGGGAAAATCCGTACCCCACAGGACGCGGTCCGGGGCGAGGGCAATCAATTCCTGCGCAAAGGGCACGGCGTCATGGAACGGCGGACCGGCGCGCGAGATCCGCTCAGCGCCGCAGACCTTGCACCACCAATTTTCGCGCCGCATGAAACGCTTTAGGATCTGGAACGCCTCCTGGCTGGTGCCTTTGTCGCAGGGCACGCGGCCCATGTGATCCACGACGATCTCCATGTCGATGGCCGAGAAGAAGTCCTCGAATTTGATCAGGTCCTCCGCATTGACGTGGATGATCACGTGCCAGCCCAGCGGCTTCACGCGCTTGAGGATGTTGGTCATCGCCTCGAGATTGGGCGTGCCGCCGAGGTGCGTGACGAAGTTGAAGCGCACGCCGCAGACCCCGCCGTCGTGCAGCTGCTGGAAATCGGCATCCGTGAAAGTAGAGCGCGCGATGCAGACGCCCTTGTAAGCCCCCCCGCTGGTGGCAATGGCATCAAGCATGGCGCGATTGTCGGGGCCGTGGCAGCTCGCCTGCACAATCACGGCGCGCTCGATCCCGAGCGTGGCATGGAGTTTCCGCAGGTGCTCCTTGCCCGCGTCCGGCGGCTCATAGGTGCTGGTGGGGTGATAGGGAAACAGGTGCTTGGGCCCGAAGATGTGACAGTGCGCGTCGCACGACTTCGGCGGGGCCTTGAAGGCCGGTGTCCGGGTGTTCGGATCGGGCGGCAGGCAGGACTTCTTGGGTTCGTCGATTGCCATGGTGAATTCGGATCAGGCCCGACCGTCCCAGATTCCCCCGGGGATAAGCACCTCGCCCCGGCTGAGCAGTCGGGCGGTGCGAACAAGGCCGGCGCGACGAACCTTGGGGGTGGGTCCGCTGCGGTCGATCTCGAGCGTCACGGTGAATTCCCCGCTCGGGTGCTCGACCGAATAGGCCTGTCCGTTCACGGGCAGCACCGCCACGCCGTCCGCCACCGTGCCGGGCAGCACACAGGCGGTGGCCACGGAAACCGCGCCAAGGACGCCGATCGCGGCGTGGCAGACATGGGGGATGAACGTGCGGGTGTGCACGATGCCGCCTTGGACGGGCGGAGAAATCAGGCACATCTTGGGCACGACCTTCGCCCGGACATCGCCGAGCTTCATCAGCGGGCCGGCCTGCAGCCGGATCGCCTCCAGGCGGCACTTGAGTTCAGCGTCGGCATTCAGGACTTCGGGAGTCTCGTAGCCCGTGCGCCCGAGGTCGGCCGCCCGCAGCAGCACCACCGGCATGCCATTGTCGAGGCAGGTGACACGGATGCCGTCGATCACGTCGACCAAGTTGCCGGTGGGCAGCAGGGTGCCGCAGGCCGAGCCGGCGGTATCAAGGTAGTGGCAGAGGATCGGGGCGGCCGAGCCCGGGACGCCGTCGATGCGGGTGTCGCCGGCATATTGCACCCGGCCGCCCGGGGTCTGCACCACGACCTCGCAGATGGACTCGCTGTTGACGAGGAAGACGCGGGCGCGCGTCTCGCCATCGGCGGCGCGCAGGAGGCCGGCCTCGATGGCGAAGGGCACGACCCCGGCGAGGATGTTACCGCAGTTCTGGGTGCCGTCAGTGGCATCCTTGCCGACGACGACCTGCACAAATTCGTAGTCGAGATCGACTCCAGTGCGGGAGGACGGCCCGACAATCGCCACCTTGCTGGTCAGCGGGTCGGCGCCACCCAGGCCATCGATTTGGCGTTTATCCCCGGGGCCGACGCCGCCCATGGCCGCGAGCAGGACGCGCTGCCGGACCGCGGGGTCGGCGGGCAAGTCGGAGGCCTTGAAAAAGAGGCCCTTGGAGCTGCCGCCGCGCAGCTGCAGGCAGGGGATCGCGGTTTGCACGAGAAGATCGGGGTGGGGTCGGACCGCCCCACCCTCAGGATTTGTCCTTGGCGGAACAAACGGATTTCTGGTTTACAGTGGACCATGAAAACCTCGCTCCAGCCGACCGTCCGCTCCATCGCCGCCGTGGCGGGGGTCAGCGCCACGACGGTCGCGCTGGCCCTGCGCAACGCCCCCCGGATCTCGGCCGCCACGAAGCAACGGGTCAAAAAGATCGCCGCCGCCCAGGGCTACCGACCCGATCCCGTCATCGGCCGGCTCATGCACCACATGCGGACGCGCCGCGGCACGAAGGAGCATGCGAGCGTATGCGTGCTGGCGCCGCCGGCCGGCGCGATGCGGTTCTTCTCGGCGCGCCTCATCGCGGGCATCCGGAAGCGGGCGGAGGCCTTGGGCTATGTCCTCTCGGTGGTGCCCTTCCACAACGACAACGCGGTCGACCGCTCGCTCAGCACCTCGCTTCGCAACCGGGGCGTGGAGGGGGTGATCCTGCTGCCCTTCGAGGGACCGCCGGAACTCATGAGCGGGTTCGACTGCCGTCACTTCTGCGTGGTGGCGGCGACCTCGGCGCAGAAAAAGCCCGTCTTCCACTCGGTGGTGCCAAACCACTTCGACAACATGATGCTGGTTTGGGAAAAGCTGCGGGCGGGCGGGGCGCGGCGCATCGGCCTGGCCTTCTCGGCGGGACACGACCTGCGGGTGCGCCACCGCTCCGCCGGTGCCGCGGCCTGGCAGATGTTCTTCGGGCAGACCGAGGCGGTGCCGCCGTTGATCCAGTCAACCTTGGCGGAGGACGAAATCGCGCGCTGGCTGCGGACCGAGCGCCCGCGAGTGGTCGTCTGCGACCATGCGATGGGCGAGGCGGTGGCCGCGGTGCTGGCGCGCGGCGGCTTCGGGACGCGCCCGCGGCTGGTGACGACGAACTGGCCCAGCGCCTTCGCCGTCGCGGGCGTCGACCAATGCGAGGCCGAGATCGGCGCCGCCGCCGTCGACCTCCTGACCGGCATGATCCACCGCGGCGAGACCGGCATCCCGTCCAACCCGCGCGTGACGATGATCAACGGGGTGTGGCGGTCGCGGTAAGAACCAGCGGTTAAACCCGGCCGGGCGCGCACTCCGTTGCGCGCCGGAGCGATACGATCGCGGCGCCCTCGGAGTGGGACGTCCCGACGGTCAGGCGTCTTTGGCCAGGCACTGCTCCAGCCGGTCTAGCGTGCGCATCGCATCGATGACTTGGGCAACGCTGGCGTTGGGCTCCCGTTTTTCCCGGATCGCGGCGAAAAATTCGCGGTCCTGGAGCTCGATGCCGTTGAGGGAGACATCGACCTTCGACACGTCGATCTTCTGGTCCTTGCCGTCGAAGAGATCGTCGTAGCGGGCAAGGTAGGTGCCGTTGTCGCAGATGTAGCGGAAGAACGTGCCGAGCGGGCCGTCGTTGTTGAAGGAGAGCGAGAGCGTGCAGAGCGCGCCGGACGGGACCTTGAGGCCGATGCTCATGTCCATTGCGATGCCGAGCGTGGGGTGCTTCGGGCCCTGGAAGGCATGGAGCTGGGAGACGACCTGGCCGGTCTGGTACTGGAAAAGGTCGATGGAGTGGCAGGCGTGGTGCCAGAGGAGGTGGTCCGTCCAGCTGCGCGACTGGCCGAGCGCATTCATGTTCGTGCGGCGGAAGAAATAGGTCTGCACGTCCATCTGCTGGACCTTCAGCTCTCCGGCCTTGATCCGCTGGTGGATCCATTGGTGACTGGGATTGAAGCGGCGCGTGTGGCCGGCCATCGCGATGAGCCCCGTCCGCTTCTGCGCGTCGGCGAGGCGCAGCGCGTCCGCGAGGTTGTCCGCGATGGGAATCTCGATGTGCACGTGCTTGCCCGCCTCGAGACATTGGATGCCCTGCGCGGCGTGGATCTGGGTCGGCGACGCGATGATCGCGGCCTCGACGCCCGGCTGGCGCAGGCTCTCGGCGAGGTCAGTCGTCCAGTGCGGGATACCCCGCGCCTTGGCCACGTCGCGGGTGGACTCGGCACTGCCGCCGCAGAGGCTGACGACCTCGATGCCCGCGATCTTCGCGATCGCGTCGAGGTGTTTCTGGCCGAAGGCGCCTTGGCCGACCATGATGATTTTCATAGGCAGGAACAAACCGGGGTAACCACGGATTTCACGGATGGCACGGATGGGGAAGGAAAGGCCGGGGAAGGTCTCACGAAAAAACCGAGTCAGCAGTTTTCGAAGACGATGAGACCGGCGGCGGTGTTCGACGCCG
>CAIYFD010000030.1 GCA_903925425.1 uncultured Opitutia bacterium
ATTTCGTCTTTGTCTATTTTTCGTAGAAATTATGAGTAATTATCACCATGCAATCAATGCCGTGGTGCGTCGCACAGGGCTGACTGGCCATGTCATCCGAGTTTGGGAGAAGCGTTACCGGGCAGTGGAGCCTGAGCGCACTGCGACCAACCGCCGGCTTTACTCTGATGAGCAGGTTGAGCGATTGGAATTACTGCGCGACGCCACCAAGGCTGGGCAGAGCATCGGCGTCGTGGCCAATCTGCCGACGGAGACGCTGCGGCAAATGGCGGCGGCGGCCCCATCGGCGGCAGGTCCGGGCCGTCCGAGAACGTCTCGTCTGCCCGAGGACTCATCCTTGCTGGATGCGGCCCTTGCAGCCGTAAAAGCACTCGACGCCCGTGCTCTGGAGCAGGCCTTAAGGCGAGCTGATGTGGCGCTCGGGACGCAGGGCATGCTGCAGCGAGTGGCCGCGCCGCTGGCTCAGGCTCTCGGAAGTCTCTGGCGCGATGGCACGATCACGGCGGCCCATGAACATTTCGCAACGGTCGTGCTGCGCAAGTACCTCACCTCCGCCGCGCAACCGTTTGCCGCGAGCGGGAACGACCCCGTGCTGATTGTCGCCACTCCTCCCGGCCAATTACATGAACTCGGGGCGCTTCTCGCGGCGGCATCTGCGGCCAACCTTGGGTGGCAAGTGGTCTATTTGGGAGCGAGCCTGCCGGCGCCGGAGATTGCCGGCGCGGCGCTGCAGCGCCGCGCCCGGGCTGTCGCCCTGAGCCTCGTGTATCCTGATGACGACATGCGCATGGAGGGTGAGCTGATCCGTTTGCGCGAGTTGCTGCCCGCGGCCACCAGGTTGATTGTCGGGGGGAGGGCGGTCGTCGCCTACCGTCCGATCTTGGAGAAGATCGGCGCGCTGCAGGCGCATGATCTCGACCAATTGCTCTCCGCCTTGGAAGCCTGCCACGCTGGATGATACGACCATCGGATGACGGGGTGCATCCCGCCTTGTCCTCCAGTGGTCGCGGCGGACGGTCAAGCCCGGGACCGCGCCCGACAGGATCGGAGTCTTGCTCCTCCATGCCCGCCTGATCACGGCGAATTCGACGACGGCTTTCCTTTTCACAACTCCGCCGGCCAGGGGCCGCACGAGGCCGTGGACCGTTCTCGCTGCTAGTCGTGGGGCCACTGCGAAATGGCGCGAACAGTGCTTTGCCCTAACCGTGGATCACCGCATTCACCCACCGGCGGGGGGGCGCCTTCACCCGGCCGCTCCCGCGTCGGGCTACACAGTTGTCACGGCTCCAACTCAAACCCGTGGTCGGCGGCGTAGGTGAGGACCGAGAGGCGCCCCTCCTTGGCTTCGACTTCACCGGCCCACGCCCGGGTCGGCGTGGCCGGGTCGGGCGTGGTGGCCACGGCGACGCTGATCCGGTGAATCCCCGGGCTGAGCGGCACGCGGAGTTCACCGACGGACGCCCCGTCGGACTGCAGGCCCTTCGGTCGGTAGGTTTGCTCCTGGGTCTTTCCGTCGACCGCGACCCGCACCACGACCGGTGAGCGGGTCCGGTCCGCGGGCAGGGCGGTGCGCATGTGCACCGGGCGGGTGTCCAGCGCCGGATCGGGCAACGCCGCGGCCGCGCCGGCAAGCCACTCCCCGTTCACGTGGAAGCTGAACACGAATTCCGGCTCAAGGGTCGCGGGATTGCGGAACGGCGCGGCGCTGGCAAAGAGCAGCCCGGCGAGTGTCAGGGCGGTCAGTCCGGCGGCCATGGCCCACGCGGAAAGTCTCAGGCCGCGCCTGGCGGGCTTTTCGCTGACCGACTGCTGGCGGAGCTGATGGGCGGCGGCCGTGAGCAGTCCGGGGCGGAGCAGATCGAAGTTCACGTGCGCGACCTTGCGCGGGTCGGCGCGGTTGGGGCGGAAGGCGGGCTCGCGTGAGCCGGCGATCCGCTCGGGCATCCACCGGTTGCCTTCCTTGCAGAAAACCTCGGCGGAACCGCAGCCCACGATCAATACGGCCGCGGCTCCTTTGCTGATGAGGCGCTCGATGAGCTTGGGCTCGATCCAGCCGGAACACGGGATGCGGTGCACGCTGTAGCCGGGAAGGCGCGTGGACCAGGCCGCGGCGTTGAACAGTTCCCAGCCGCCGTCGGACTGGGCGCAGACAAAGGCGAGGGCGCGCGGGTGGCCTTGGGCCACCCCGGCGACGACGAAGGTTTCGAGTTCACGGATCAATTGCCGCGCGTCGAACCACGGCAAGCCGATGCCCTGCGTGTCGCAGGCGCCGGCGCATACGCCGCAGCCGATGCAGCGGTCGGGGTCGATCTGCGCCTGCGAGGGAAACGGTTTCCCGTCGGTGCGCGGCACCATCGTGATCGCGCCAAAAGGACAGTCGTGGGAGCAGAGCGTGCAGGAGAAACAGCGCGAGACATCCACCGTGGCCTGGAACACGGCCCGCGGCCGGCGCCGGGCCAGCCACCACGGCACGGTCATGAGTCCCATGAGCGCAAGCAGCCCCACCAGCCAGATGCCCCCGCCGGAGAGCCGTCCCGATACCGCCAGCGGCCAGAGGTACCACCAGTCGAGCGTGAAGGCCGCGGGCTTCACTGCCATCTGCGCGGCCGCCGCGTTGGTCGCGGGAAACACCAGCGCCGCGGCCACCACCGCGCTGGTCAGCCAGGCGGAAAGACGCCAGTCGGGCAGCAGTTTGACCAGACTCAAGCGCGCGAGGTGCAGGCCAAGCCCGGCCGCGATCGCGAGGGGGAGCACCATGTGGAGGAAAAACACCACGAAGAAGAGCAGCGATGGCACCGTGCGGTCCGAGACGAACAGCCGCAGCATCGGTTCACCGAACACCGGCAGCACGTCCACCGCCCGGATGGTGTCGAGCGCGAGCACCTGCGCCCGCACATCCCAGACGAGCCAGTAACCGGTCCAGCCGATGAACCACACCAGCCCGAGCAGGGCCACGCCGCTGGTCCATGCCAGCCAGCGCGGTCCGGCGAACTTGCGCGCCACGAAGGTGCGCAGGGCATGGGCCAGCAGGAGCAGCATCAGCAGGTCCGAGGCGTAGCGGTGCACGCTGCGGATGAGTCCCCCGGGCGAGCGGGGTCCGAGATCGGCCAGTGAACTCCACGCCTGCCCCACGCTCGGCGAGTACCAGATCAGGACCGCCACGCCTGAGGCCACGGCGAGCAGCAGCAGCGCGTTCACGGCGGCGCCAAGCTGGGCGAACGGGTTCAGTTCCCGCGGCGCGCCGCGCTCCAGGACGAGATCGAACCGCGTGGCGAGCCGGTCGGCCGCGGCGAGCAGCGGCGCGAGGTGCGTCGGCGGGGGGGGCGGGTGCGCCCCCGGCGCCGCGGCGGCGAGGGGCAGCGCATCCGCCATTTCCTCGCAATCCAGGTCAGGATGGTGGTGGGACGACGGCATCGGGTTCGTACAGCAGCGACTGGAGCGCGGCGCGCAGCCAGGCGCGGTGGCGCGGTTCGAGCGTGAAACGGTAGGCGATGTGATTCGCGCGGTCGACGAGCAGGAAGAGGTTCGCGTGCTCGATGCTGCCCGTCGCCGGGTTGCGCGTCGCCGCAAACTGCAGCCCGGACAGCAGCCCGTGCATTTCCGCGGTATCGTGGCCGTTGACGTAGCGGAACGCGGGGTAGGTGAAGCCGCGCATCTGCGTCACGGCGTCCATCAGCTCCGCGGTTTCATATTCCGGGCTGAGCGAAAGGGCCACGACGTCGAGACTGTCTCGATCGGCGGGCGGGAGCTCGTTGAGCAGCGCCTTCACCTCGAGCAGGATCTCCGGGCAGGCGGTGGTGCAGGCGGCGAAAACCCCGGTGACGAGCACCACCCGGCCGCGCAGGTCGGAAAAACGGAAGACGGTCCCCTTCTGGTCGAAGAGCGGCACGTCGGGCAGGTCCAACTGCACCCGGATGCGTTCCCCGGGGAAGGGCGGCAGCACGTCGGCGCGCGCCATCTCCAACCGGGCATAGCCGACGAGCCCGGTCGCGGTGCCAGCCGTCAGCAGCAGGCCGGTGCCAGCGGCCCGTGCGTGGTTGCGCCAGACGGATGGCGCAAGCAGCCGGGCGAACGCGCTCCGCCAGAACAGCGCAGCCACGCCGACGACAAAGACCGGCTCCAGCATCATCACCGAAACGGCCAGCCACGAGATGCCGCCGGTGCGGGGGTCGCCCTGATAGCACCAGCGTTGGAAGTCCCGCACGAATTCCCCCAGCCAGTTGCCCTGCGTGGGCCCGAAAATTGTCAGCAGCAGGAACCCCTCGTAACCCGCGAGGGCGGTGAGCAGGAACACCGGCAGTCCGGGCCCGAGAATCCAGCGCCCGGCCCCGCCGCCCTCACTTCCGGTGGGAGCGGGCGGGCCGGCACCGGCTGGCGGCAGGGTCGCGATGTCCGATGAAGCCATGGGAAAGCGCGCCCGGCCCGGTCAACGCACGGGCCAGACGTCGGCCAGGGCTTTCCAGTTGGCGAAGTAGTAGATCGCGAAGCAGGCGAGGAACACGAGGGAGAGGGCCATCGTGCCCTTCGTGGCGTAGTGGTCGTGGGCGAGCGAGCCGGCCTGGCTGCCCGCGAGCGCCGGCGGCGTTCCCCAGTCGGTCATCGCCCGGTCCTGGATCTTCGCACCGAAGAACAGCGTGCCGACGCAGAGCAGGGCGAAGATCAGCAGGCCGGTGAAGGCCAGCACGCCGCCGATCCCGAGCACGCCCAACCAGAGGTGCGCCGCCGGGCCGTACACGCCCTGCGCGTCGATGTCCCAGCTGCGGCGGGAGACGCCCATCGAGCCGGCGAACGACATGCCGAGCGAAAGCATCGTGATGCCGCCGCCGAAGATCCACGGCTGCGCCCGCGCCCAGCCGCGGCCGATGAAGTCGCGCTGGAAGATCAGCGGCACCACATAGTACGCGAGGCCCATGAAAGCCAGGGTCGTGCCGCCGACGACGGTCACGTGGAAGTGGCCGGGGATGCGGAGCGTGTTGTGTGCGATGATGTTGATCTGCTGCGTGCCGAGCGTGACACCGGTGATGCCGCCGAGGAACCCGAAGATCACGACCGAGAGGACGGTGGCGGAGAACGCGGGGTTGCGCCACGGCAGGGCGGTGACCCAGCCGAAGATCCCGCTGGTGTAGCCCTTCTCGCGCATGGCGATCTCGACGCCGGCCGGAACGGTGAAGCCGTGGATCATCGAGGCCAGCACCGCGAGGTACATCGCGTAGGAGGTGTTCCAGATCTTCCAGGTCGCGCCAACGCCCGGGTCGACGAGGAGGTGGTGGGCGGAGGCGAGGTTGATGAAAAGGATGTAGAGCACGAAGGCTGTGCGGCAGACCGCCTCGTTGATCGGGCGGGCGCCGAGCACGATGTGGGAGAGGAGGTACCAGACGGAGACCATCGCGCAGACGTTGACCTGCTGCGACTGGTGGCCGAGGCCCCACCAGATCAGGCGGTACCACTCGGGGTCGGGCTGGGAGGTCCAGCCCATGGAGTAGGTGAACGTCGGGATCATCACGATCGCGCCGTGGAGCAGGGTGACGACCGCGATGATCGCGGCGGCCGTGGCGCCGAAGGTCACGATCGGCACTGAGCCCGTGTAGGCCCCGTCGCGCTTGGCGACGTAGAGCGTGGCGAAGAAGTTGAACACGCCGATGAGGGTGCCAACCGCCACGAGGATGATGCCGAGGTAGAAGCCGGGATGCGCGAGCAGCGGCAGGTACGAGGTCATCATCACATCCGCCTTTCCGCCGATGATGACGGTGTCGGTCATGACGGCCCCGACGAGCATCATGAGGAACGAAACCCAGGCGATCTTGCGGGAGTAGAGCCGGGCGTTGAGCGGCGTGGTGCAGGCGAAGTAGAGGATCGCGATCTCGAAGAACAGGATCCAGAAGATCAGCATGTTCAGCCCGTGAAAGGTGAGGATGCGGTAGAACCATTCCGCGGGCAGCAGGTGGACGGTTTGCCAGCGCGTCAGCGCGAGCCCCAGGGCGGCGATGCCGCCGAGAAGGAGGAAGACGATGCCGACGACGGCGTTGAGCTTGATGAAGCGCTGGGCGTCGAGGCAGACGTGCAGGCCGGTCGTGCCGCAGACCCGCCCGGGGGTGCCGGGGGCCGCGAGATTGTGGGAGGAGGAAGCCATGGCGGGAGGGAGGGTTATTCGACGAAGATTTTTCCGGACATCAGGTGGTGGCCCATGCCGCAGAATTCATTGCAGACGATGGTGAACTCGCCGCGGGAGGTCGGGGTGATGGTGAGGACGTGGTCGTACCCCGGGATCACCTGGAAGTTCATGTTCAGCGGCTGGAGCGAAAAGCCGTGCTGGAGATCGAGGGACGAGAGGTGGAGCCGGTAGGTCTCGCCCACGTGCAGACGCAGGGCGGGGTACCACTGCCACATCCGGGCGACGAGGTAGGCGTCACCGCCGGGCGCAGGCTCGACGAGGGGCAGCTCGGTCAGCAGCGGGTTGTTGGACGCCTGGTTTTTCCAGGTGCCGACACGGTTGGACTTCACGAATGCCTCGGCGCGGGCGAGGTAGGCGACAGGGGCGACGGTGTACGCTTCACCGGTGCTGTTCTGCTTCCCGCGGAAATGCCAGTACGGCATCATCAGCGACATCACGAAGCACCAGAGGAGGGCGCAACCGAGCCAGATCTTTTCGTGGCCGGCCGGACCGTGGAACCAAGGGGAGGTGAGGGGGCGAAGGCTCATGGGGAAACGGGGTTCACGGCAGCAAGTCGGGTTTGGTGAGCGCGAGTTCGACCCAGCCCCAGACCGTGTAGGAGAGGAACGGGATCACGACGCCGAGGACCAGGAGCAGCCACGGGTTATCGAGCAACTTTTGCCAGGGGTGCGTTTTGGGTTTTTGGTTCATGGGAGATGGAGGACGCCGGGCGGGAGGCGCGGCGCCACGCGCCGGCCTGCCGCAGCATGACCGCGAGGAAAAAGAGCCCGCCGGCGACAGCCACGACGCCGCCCAGGCCCATCACGCTCAGCCCGAGATACTCGCCGAGGGAGCGGACGTTCTGCTCCGAACCATATTGCTTGCGGCCTAGCCCGTAGGCGCCGGCGAGAGAGAACCCGAGGCCGAAGACCGCCTGGCCGCCGCCGAAGAGCAGGAGCTGCAGCCGCGCCCGGCGGGTGGATGTCGGGGCGGATCCCGCCGGGCTGACGGCCGGCATGAAGTCGTAGGCGGCAGTCATCAGCGCGAGCGTCACTGCGCCGATCGCGCAATGGTAGTGCCCCGGCACCAGCGTGCTGGATCCGCGGATCAGTGCGCCGAGGAGGAAGCCGAGCATGGTCAGCGCCGCGCTCCCGGCCAGCCCGGCGCAGCGGTAGTCGCGCCCGTCGAGTTCGGACCGCCGCCGCCAGAGGTGACGGGCGATGGCGGCCAGCGCCACGAGCGTCACCGGGAAGATGGTCCAGCGCATCAGGAGCGTGGCCATGGAGAAGTAGGCGCTGTGCGTGGTGCCCTCGAGCGCGAGCGGAAGCAGCACCAGTTCTGGCAGGACGAGAGCCAGCATCAGCGCCGTCACGACACCTGGCCCCAGCGCGACTTGGCCGGTCCAGCGGTGGACGAGGTGGAGCCAGAGCCCGAGCATGGCGGCGACATTCGCCGCCTGCAGCACGTGGCCGCCGCCCCAGAAGACGAGTTCGTAGTAGGCGATCGCCGGGGCGTCCGGCGTGGTGCGCCAGGCGGCGGCGAAGGTGAAGATGGCGATGACGTTGGCGGCGGCGGCGGCGCGCAGGGCGGCGACGGTGCCGGGGTTCAGGGCCTGGGCGTCGGTTCGCGCCGGGGTGGCGAGGGCGAGCAGGCAGAAGAGCGCGACGCCCGTGAACCAGCAGACCAGTCCGAGAAAAAACACCGGATGGTCGATCACCGGCACGTAATTGGAGAGCACCGGCTCGGCGCCGGGCATCACGGCGCCCACGAGCAGGCCGATGACACCGGTGGCGGCGAGCCCGAAGGCGGCGGCCGCGGGGAGGCGAGGCAGCCGCGGCCCGAGCGCGAGAGCGAGAAAGGCGAGGGCGCCGGCCTGAAACCAGACGACGATCGCGAGGTCCACGTGCACCACGAGGGCGCGCCGGAAAAAGAGCGGATCGGTGAAGAGCCAGCCGAGGAACGGCAGGCGCCCGATGACGAGCGTCAGCGAGAGAAGCCCCGCGAGCACCAGGCTTCCAAGCGCGAGGCCGAACCAACGGCGGGCCTCCGTTTCGCCAGCGCACCCGGCGGCCCGGGAGGTCGTCGGAACGGACAGCGTGATGGGCGTGGCGGGCGACATGGGGTAAACGGGCGTGGTTATACGCCCGTCCGCCGCCATCCGCCTTGACGCCGGTCAAGCCCCGCGCAGATCGCGTCCGCGCCGCATCAACCCGGGGCCGGTTTACTGGTCCTTGGCTCGCCCTTTCCTCGGTAAGGGAGCCTCGGCCGCGCGGCGGGAACGCCGGTCCTGCGGGAGCGGCGTGTCCGGTCCGAGGCAAAGCCGGGCGAACCGCTCCACCCGGCGGGTGGACACCCGGAGGCGGAACTGCCCCCTGAGCCAGCCGCTGTTGACCGGGTTCAGGAGGTAATCGCTGATCTCCTCCCGGAACTGCTGCGGGGAGGTGGCGTTGGCGAGGCCGTGGATCAGCTCGCGGTCCGCTTTGAAGTGTCCCGGCCGCAGAATCATCAGGAACGGAGCGAGCGGGACGGCGTGAGGGTACAGTCCCTTCCAAAACAAGCGGCGTTCGGCCCGTTTCCTCGCGGCGGCGTATACTTCGCCGATCGTTTCCCCCTCTCTGTCACCGAAAGGTTCCGCGCTCATGGGCGCCACCCTAGATGATTTCGCACGCTCCGCCAGCACAAGCCACGGTGTCCTTGAGCTTGGTTTCGTCCGTCTCCTCGCGGAGCACGACGTAGTCCACCGGCTGGTATTTCAACCGGTTCCACCTGGCCGCGTCCTCCTCGCCGGCGACAGCTTCGCGCGGGGCCTGAGCGTAGCGCTTGTCGCCGTCGTGGCCGAGCAGCGCGATGCCGGTGAAGCTGCCGCGGTTCTGCCAGATGAAATCAGACACGGCCTTCCACTCGTCGGCCCGCACGGTGCAGGTGTTGGACACATTGTGGTGCAGGCCGGGCGAGGGGGAGTCGGGCGCCTCGCCGTTCAGCACCCAGTGCTGCTGCACGAGGCGGACATACTGCAGGAAACGCACGGCGCTGAGGTCCTCGCGCAGGATGGCCTGCGGCGGGGCCTCGACCGGAAAGGTGATGACATCATCGGTCTCCGGCCGGTAGACGCTGGCCTCGGTGAGGTGCGCGTTGGGGGCGCGGAAGTGCTGATAGACGGGGTCCCGCCGGCTGGCCTGCACGCGGCGGAAATAGTGTCGGGCGTGGTGCGGATGGATGCCCGAGGCGGCGTCGAGCAGCAGCGAGGCCGTGCCTTCGGGCTTCACGCACGTCACGCGGGCCGCGGGTCGGATGCCGATCGCGCCCGCGACGAGCTGGTTGACGGCGCGGCAGAGGCGGGCGCCGCGCCGGAGCACGGCGGGGTCGAGCAGGATCGCCGGGTTGTCCATGATGCCGCAGATCGAGACCCCGAGGAGGGCGTCGCGCTCGTTGAGGAAGCGCGTGACCGGCCCGAGGTAGGGCATGTCGGTGTACGCGGCCTGCAGGGTGCCGATGACGGAGGCCTGCACGCACGCGGCCAGGAAGTCGTCGGCGGAGCGGAGCGCCGAGCCGTTGATCGTGGACAGATTGCACATCTGCCAGCCCGAGAGCCGGGTGCCGGGGGACAGGTCGCCGGTGTAGCCGAGCGCGTGAAGCCGGGTGGTGTCGGCTTCGCTCAGCGGGGCCGTGAGGACCGGATGCAGCCCGATTTCACAGCAAGGGTTGCAACCGTGGTCGGGGTGGTCGGCGAAATAGAAACCGGGCTCGCCGAACTCCTGCTGGGCCTTGAAGAGCCGGCGGAAGAGGATGTCGTCGGGCAGGCTGCGCAGCAGCACGGCGGAATTGTTCGAGGCGGAGCGCTGGGGATGCGTCCCGAACCAGTTGCCGGTCTTGGCGTCCATCATCTCGGCGTCATCCGGCGAGAAGAGACAGATCGTGGCGGAGCGGCGCACGCCGCCACTGAGCACACCGCGGGCGGTGAACATGCAGATGTCGTACACCTCGATCGGACGCAGGCGCCGGCCGGCGGCGCCGCGCAGGACGCCGTCCACTTCCTGGAGGGCCTGCTTGAGCGGCAGATGGCCGGGGGCGCGGCCGCCGGAGGTGACGAGCGGGCTGCCGCGCGGGCGGATCGCGGAGAAGTTGAATTCCACCTTGTGCCCCTCGAGGTGGCTGCGGATCAGGGTGTCGAGCGAATCGGCCCAGCCCTCGATGGTGTCTGTCACGGCATGGTGCCGCACCGGCAGGTCGATCTCGGCCGGCCGCGGCGGCAGCGCCGGCAGCAGGGCCACGTGCTCGCGCTGCACGGAAAAGCCGCAGCCGGTGCCGGCGAGGAGCAGGAAGAAGTATTCGCGGAAGAACTCGACCCGGTCCGCCGGGCTGAAGGCGCAGTTGAAGAGTCGGGCGTGGTTGCGGAGCACGGCGTCGCCCCCGAATTGCAGGGAACGCATGGACGGTAGTACGCGCTTTTCCGCCACCGCCGCGAAGGCGGCGTGCAGGAGATCGCCGATCGGCACGCCGACGACGGTCCGGGCGAGCAGGAGCCGGTCGGCCGGGTCGGCGGGCGTGGCGGCCGGGTCCCCGGTGGGCACCAGCGCCAGCCGGTCGCGGAAGTATGCGCGGTGCATCGCCTCGACGCGGCCGACCGCCTCGGGGAAGAGCTCGCGGCGACCGAGGTCGGCCCGGAAGCGGGCGTACTTCGCGCAGGCGATGTACTCGGCCAGGCCGTTCGCCGGGTGTCGGGTCAGGCGGGCCGCCGCCTGGCGCTCGCGGTAGATGATGTAGCTGCGGGCGACCTCCCATTCGCCCTCGGCGGCGATGGCCTTCTCCACGGTGTCCTGGATCTGCTCGATCGTCGGCTCCCGGTCCGTGCGGTAAAAGAGCTCCAGCATGCGCTCCACACGCCCCGTGATGGCGAGCGCCTTGAGGAAGGTGTTCAGGTCCACGCCCCAGCGCGCGGCCGCATCGTCGCGCTGCGGGTTGGCCGCGCCCCCGGTTTGCACGTCATGGAAGGCGAGGGCGACCGCGCGCGTGACCTTCGACGGGTCCCACGCCATGCGGGAGCCGTCGCGTTTGACCACTCCGTGCGGGGCTTCCGGGCTGCCGGAGTCATGGGCGGGCGGGAGGGAGAGGCGGTGGGGCGTGCGGGTGGTGAGAAGCGGAAGCGTGGAGAGCATATTCGGAGCTGGGGGTTCGGACCCTGGGAGAGCGGGTGGCTGGCGATTGCAGGGAAAACGGCGGCGGGTCGGAGCACTCTAACAGAACGGCGCGGAATTTTTCTCCGCAGTTCTTGGCGAATCTGTCGGCCCGAGCTCCAATCAAGATCGACACCGTGTCGCAGAAGCGCGGCCGGCGGTGTTGATCCGCGTTGGGCCCCCTCTGGAAAACCGGCTTGATCGGGCGCGGATCGCACCCGGTTCCGCGGCGGCGCGGCGGGAAGCATTCATTAGCTCGCGTGTTCGACGCGCTCAGGATGCGCGCACCTGGACCCCGCGGTCGAGGTGACGCGCTCGCGCGCTTGAGTTTGCCGAACCTTGTGGCCTGACTCTTGCGGTGCCCCTCGATACGACCGCGCTGCGCCAGACCGCCATCGGGGCGACGCTCCGTTCGTGCCAGCTTTTTTCCGGGCTGCCCTCGGCCGATGTCGACGCCATCGCTTCTTTTGCGCTGCTCCGCACCGTGGGGAAGGACGCGTACCTGTTCCGCGAGGGTTCGCCCTCCGAGGGCTTTTACCTCGTGCAGCAGGGTGCAATCAACGTCCACCGGGTCAGTCCGGCCGGCAAGGAGCAGGTGATTCATGTCTTCCGGCCCGGCGAGACGTTCGCGGAGGCGGCGCTGGCCGGGGACCGCGGCTACCCGGCCGATGCGCGGGCGGTGGAGTCCTCGACCGTGGTGGTTTTGCCGAAGGGGCCGTTCCTCGCGCTGCTGCGCAATCGCCCCGATCTGGCCATCCGCATGTTGGGTTCGATGAGCACCCATCTGCGGGTCGTGGTGGGCCTGGTGGACGACCTGACCCTCAAGGATGTCGAAACCCGTTTCCTCAACTGGCTGCTCAAGCATCGCCGTCCCGGCAGCGTGGCGGTCGAGCTCGGCAGGACCAAGCGCGTACTGGCCGCGGAACTGGGGACCAGCAGCGAAACCCTGTCGCGCACGTTCGCGCGCCTGCGCGACGCCGGGCTCGTGGATATCCGCGGATCGACCGTGCGGCTGAAGGACTCCACTGGCATCGAGACGCGTTTCCGGCGCCTGCTGGGCGAAGCGTAACCGAAGAAGATTTTTGCGCGACGGTAGGTCGCGTTATTTGTAACGCGCCGGGTTTGAATTTCGCGCGGCGCCGAGGCGGCGGGTCAGGTAACCCGTCCTGCCTCGACTCCCATGAATCGCAGCACGTCTGCGGCGGAGTAGCTTTCGCGGCCCGGAGCAAGGAAACGCCGGGCGTCAACGATGTCCTCGCCGGCGGTGACGATCGCCGGTTCGGTCGCGCCTTCCGCCCGGGTCTGGCCGAGGCCGATGGCGGCCAGCAGGCCGTTGCAGAGGCATTTCCTTCCGACCGTTTCCGCCGGATCGCCGCCCTTGCGGATAAAATCGGCCTCCGGCTCGGCCGGACAGCGATAACCGACGGTGCCGTCTTCGCGCTGGTAGGGCTGGCGCAGGTAGCCGAGGTCGCAGGTGCGTGCCCGTTGCCCGTAAATCGCGGGATCGGCCACGGTGTCCTCAAGGCGCACGACCTTGAAGGGCATGCCGGTCGGCGAGGCACGGGAGTCCGTCAGCAAGTCCACGGTGCCGGCCGCGCTGTGGCCAAGGGCGGAGCGTTTCAGTGCGGCCGTGAGGCCGGACTCGTCGCAAAGCGCGAAGGCGGTGCCGATCTGGACGCCGGTGGCACCGAGCGCGAGCGCGTCGCGCAGCTTCCCGGGGTGGGCGTACGATCCGGCGAGCCAGAACGGCAGGCCAAGGGCGCGAATGGCTGCGAGATCGGCGTTGTCGCGCGGGCCGTAAACCGGCTCACCCCGGGCGTTCCATTGCGCGGTCCCGCGCGGGGGCGCGTTGTGCCCGCCTGCGGCGATCCCCTCGACCACGAAGCCATCGACGCGGCCGGACGACTTGCGGGCGAGGGTCAGCGCGAGCGTGGATGACGACACGATCGCGAGGAAGCGCGGCCGGGCGAGGTTCGCGGGCGGCGGCAGAAAAGCCGCAGGGTCGAGCGTGAGTGTGTGCTCCTGGCCGGGCCCGGCTCCTTCGACGGCGAGGCGCAGGCTGACCGGCTGGCCCGCCGCGAGGCCGTCGAGCACGCCCGGGATGGCCCGGGGGATGCCCGCGCCCATGAGGACGAAATCAACCCCGGCCAGCATGGCGCCAAACAAGGAGGGGAGGGTGGGAAGCTGGATCTTCTCGAGCAGATTGATGCCGACCACACCGCCATGGCCCTCCTTGGCGAGGAACACCTCGGTGAAGTTGGCGACGATCGTGAGCTCGGCGAGTTCGCGCGTTGAGTCGAGCGCGGGCAACGGCGTGAGTCGGTGGGGTTGGCCCGGCGGACGTCCGCCCTCGATCCAATAAGAAGTGAGGATCCGGTCCGCCGCCGCGCGCAGCGGACATTGGGCGAGCGCCCGCCGCATGGCGCCATCCGCATCACCGTCCTGCAGCCGGCGGACGAGCACCGAGGCCAAGGCCGTGCCCGAGACGACGCCGAGCTGGCCGGCCTGCGAGACGGAGCGGGCGAGTTTCCAGTGGGAGACTGCGATCCCCATGCCGCCCTGGATGATCAATGGAAGGGGCAGGGGCAGTTCGGGATTTGGTCTCACGGGGGAGGATGACGCCGCGCGCGGCGTCAAAGTTGACATAGGCGGCCCTCCGGTTGCGGGCAATGCCGGTGCTGGTCGCTGACGCGGGTATTCCGGCACGGAAAGAGTGTATGTCTGGTGCTTCTCGTCCACCCGGTCAGGGAGTCACCCTTGAGTCGCGGGCCGGAAATTTCGGTCGGTACGAAAAGCGGGTGGCAATATTCACTCCGGCAACCCGGGCGCGGGTAACGGAGAAACGGAGGCCGCGGCGACCGGCGCGAGTTTGGTGATCTTCACGTGAAACTCCTCCGGGCCGCGGACGAGCGTCTCCCAGACGAACACGCCGGGAAACTCGGCGGCGAACTGGTAGTAGAGCGGGCGCGGCTCGTGGTCGTTCACGAGAATGAAATGAGATCCGATCGGGAGGTCGGCCCAGCGCTGGAAAATCAGCGGGTGTTTTGTGCGGCACGGGATCTTGCGCACGTCGAAGAGGGAGGGATCGGAGGTGGGGTCGGTGGTGTTCATGGAGGACAAGGGCGGGGCGGCATCAGGACGTGGCAGCGGCCGGCGCCGCCTTGCGGTCTTCCGAGCCGAGGGTGAGTAGCATCGAGAACGGCCCGGTTGAGGCGCGGACGGCGTGCTGATGGTTGGGCGGGAGGTGCAGCAACGTGCCCGCGGAGAGCTTTTCCCCGCGGCCGTCGAACCAGAACTCGCCGGTGCCCTCCAGCACTTGGATGACGGCGCGGCGCGTGCTCGTGTGGGTGGTGAGTTCCTGGCCTTCGGCGAAGGTAAACAGGATCACGCGCAGCTCGGGGCTGTGCAGGACGGTGCGGCTGACGATCCCCGCGGCCGACAGCTGGGTGGCCTCGGCGAGGCGGAGGGTGCCGGGCTGCTCGGCGACAAGGAGGGTGTGGTGGCTCATGGAGAATGATCTTGGGCGGGGGCGTGCCTGCGCGGTCTCAGCTGCGGCATTTTGGTTCAGGCCCGCGTCCACGTCAGCGCGATCACCGCGACGAAGAGGACGCCGAGCCCGGCCTCGATCAGGCCAATGCTCCGGGCCGTGAGCCGGGATCCGGCCGGGCCGAGCAGCCATCCGGTGCGGCCCAGCAGCAGGCCGGTCAGCACCACGGCTGCGACGGGGACCCATCCGGCACGGGCGAGCATGTAGGTGCTGAAAAAAGCCAGTCCTGCGGTCAGCACGGCCGGCGCGGGGGAGACCGCCGTCGCTTTTTGGGCGCGGACCCGGGTCCGGACGTACAGCACGGTGGGGACATGACGGGCGAGGCAGACCGCGCCGAGGGCGAGCGCGGCGCCCGCGGAAAAACCGGCCAGACGGGCCAGCACCGCGGGGAGAAACGCGAACGCCGCGGCGCCGGCTACTTCCGCCGTGACCGAACGGCCTTGGCGCCGCAGATCTTGAAAAATAAAAACGGCGCCGAGGGCGGCGACTGGAAGCAGCCAGACCAGCCACGCCGCGCCGTTGAGGGTAACGACGAGACCCAGCGCGGCGGCGGCGACCAGTGAGCATACCAGCAGGGCGCGGGCGGCGGGAGCAGCCTCGGGCCCGGCGCCCTCCCAACAGAGGCGCAACGGGCGCCGCGCGAAAAAGGCGCCGAGCGTGGCCACGGCCAACGCCAGGCCGGCGCCGGACGGCGCGACCGCAAGGCCGAGGACCAGCGGCTCCAGCGCCAGCGACCAGCTGCCGTGCTCCCGGGGTCGCGCCGTGGCGATCCAGCCGGGTCTTTCGTGCTGCAGGGTCATGGTGTCCAAGGGTGCATTGTGCCCGATCCCGGTTCCGGCCGCCTTGACGCCGGTCAAGCCGGGGGGCGGAGAAGGGCGGAGTGGGGGAAGGGGAGAAGGGATGAGGCTGATCCTCCTTGGTCACGCCCTCACCTCGTCGCCTTGGCTCCGTCTCGTCTGGGCTTTCCCGCAGCCGGACGGCCGCTTGCCCCGGATCCTGAAATCATCAGGACTCCCCGCGTGAAATCCCATCGTCAGGAACTCTGGTTCGAGGTGCCGGCCCGGCGGGCCTTCCTCAACATCACCGGCGAGGTCGAGGCGGCGGTGCGCGGGAGTGGCATCCAGGAGGGGCTGTGCCTCGTCAATGCGATGCACATCAGCGCGTCGGTGTTCATCAACGACGACGAGCGCGGGCTGCACGGGGATTTCGAGAAGTGGCTGGAAAAACTCGCGCCGGAAAAACCGCACGCGCAGTACGCCCACAACCGCGGCGAGGACAACGCCGACGCCCACCTCAAGCGCACGCTCATGGGACGCGAGGTGGTCGTGGCCGTGACCGGCGGGCATTTGGACTTTGGCCCGTGGGAGCAGATCTTTTACGGCGAGTTCGACGGCAAACGGCAAAAGCGCGTATTGATCAAAATCATCGGCGAATAGGTCCGGATTTTTTTAACCACGGACTGCACGGATCCCGAACCCTTGGTTCCCTCATCCGTGAGATCCGTGTAATCCGTGGTTAAATTGGTTTGATGGTGAAGGGAAAGGGTGCGGGCGCGCTGGATCGGCGGATTCTCCCTGACCTTGCCCTGCGGAAACCGGGCGTCCTTATTGCGGCATGCTTGTCCCGTTGTTGCTGCTGCTCGGGCTGCTGATCACCGGGAGTTTCGGTCCCGGTTGGTGGCTGGTGCGGAGGCTGCGCTGGAGCCTGACCGAACGGTTCGTCGCGGCCGTGGCGGCGTCGGGCATCGTGCTCTACCTCGCGGCGTTTGCGCTCTATGGACTCGCGGCGCCCCGCGCGGCTTATTGGGCGGTGTCGGCGGTCGGTGTCGGCCTCGGTCTCGCCGCCTGGCGGGACGTGCGGCGGCTGTTGCGCGACCGCGCGATGCGTCGGCTCCTCGGCGGCTTTGGGCTGCTCTTCATCTGGATGCTGCTGCTGCTGGCGATGGTGCGCGGCTACTCGGGAGGAGCGTGGGAAATAGACTGGTTGGAGCATTTCCAACGCGTGCAGTTTTTCCTGCAGCACCAGCCGGTGGACACCCGGTTCGCCGCCGGGCTCCCGCTGCCGTCCCGCCCGCCGTTCATGAATCTGCTGGCGGGCTTCTACCTCGAGCAGGCGGGCCAGCGCTACGACCTGTTCCAGGTCACCATGGTCTGGTTCAATCTCCTCGCTTATTTCCCGGCGTGGCTGCTGGTCCGCCGCCTGCGGCCGCGCGGCGCCACGCGCACCGGGCTCCTGGCCCTGGTGGTCCTGCTGGCCGCCAGCCCGGTGGTGGTCGAGAACGCGACCTACACGTGGACCAAGGGATTCACGAACTTCCATGTGCTGCTCGGTCTGGTCCTTTATGCGCGGGCCATGCGCCGGCCCGATCCGCACCGGATGCTGGCGGCGTTCCTGACGCTCTCCGCCGGTGTGCTGGTCCACTATTCGGCCGCACCGTACTTCATTCTCGTCCTGCTCCACTATCTTTCCTCCTGGCGCCGCCGGCGCACTCCTTGGACGGAAGCGGGCCGCATGGCCGCCGGCTGCACGCTTCTGCTGGGGACATGGATTGGCTGGGCCCTGTTCACGTACGGGCCGGCGGTGACCTTTGGTTCCAACACCACGGCCGTCGGGGCGAGCGCGATGACGACGGCGCAGAACCTCGCCAAGATCGGCGGGAACCTGGTCACGAGCGTGGTCCCGCATCCCCTGCGGATCGGCTGGACGGAATTCACCGGGACCTTTGTGCAGACGAATCCGTGGGGCGTCCTGCGCGATTACTTTTTCATGATGGTGCAGACTAACCTGCTGCTCGGCCTGGGTAGCCTCGGTTGGGTGGCGGTGGGCTGGGTGCTCTGGCGGCAACGGCGGGCGGGCGGGCAGGAGGGGAGGGCGGAGCGTTGGTTCTGGTTCGGACTGGCCGGGGCGGGAGCCGTCCTCACGATTGCCACCCATCCCACCGCGGACGCGTACGGGGTGGCGCATGTCTGCTCGCAGCCGCTCCTTTGGCTTGGGCTGTGTCTGCTCGCCGCGTATCTCGGGACCCTGCCGCGCTGGCTGCGGTGGGTGGTGGTCGCGGGTTGCGGGGTGGATTTCCTGCTGGGCGGGCTGTTGCACTTCAGCCTGCAGCACTGGGTCTATGAGCTGACCCCGCGGATCGGAAGAGACCTGCTCGTTTTCCGGGGCGACATGTTAAACCTCTGGGCCGCCCGCAATCTCAGCTCCAAGCAGAGCGCGGGTTTCACTTTCTGGGGCGACCATTTCGCCGCCCTGCTTCCCGGGCTGCAGATCGCGGTGCTGGCCCTCTTTGCCCTGCTGCTTGACCGGTTGGTCTGCACCTTGCTCGGCCGGGGCCGGCTCGGCCGCGGCCTGGTTCTCGCCCTCCTGTTCGGTGCGGCCGGGATATTCCTGAGCGACGCACCGGCCCGGACCCGGCCGATCCTGCCCGTTCCCGCCGAGGCCTCGGCGGCGTCCGCTGCCGTGACCAACGCCTTCGATTCGGGTGATGCCCATTTCAACCTCGGGCTCGCCGATTATCTGGAGGGCAGGATGGGCGAGGGGGTGCTCGAGATGGTGCATGCCCTCGTGCTGCAGCCGGAGCATGCCCTGGCCCGTTATTGCTTTGAGCTTTTTGTGACGGTCTATCGCGGTCCGATCCCGCCCGCGGTGCCGCAGGCCGAGGCGGTGCGGCTCAACCCCGCCTCGGCCATCGCACAGAACAACTTGGCCGTCGAGTTGCGGATCCGCGGTCACGTCGCCTTGGCCGACTCACGTCTGAGGGAATCGATCCGGCTGGAGCCGGATTTTGTCGCGGCCCTGAACAACCTCGCCCGCTCGGAGTTCGAGCGGGGCCGGGTCGAAGCGGCGACCGAGTTGCTGAACCGCTCGCTCCGCGTGGCCCCCGGCATCTCGAAGACGCACCTCCTGCTCGCCAAGATCCTGCTCCTGCGCGGGAGCCTGCCGGAGGGCATGGCCGAGTTGCGCGAGACGCTGCGCCTTGATCCTGAAGAGGCGGAGGCGGCGGCGTTGTTGGCCCGGGCGGAGCAAGGCGCGCGCTAGCGGGTGCTCCAAACTGGGCAGGACGGTTCCCCTGAGACTGACGCGGGCCCCAAGCGTGATCGCAGGGGCCGCGCCCGATCGGATGGGTCATGCAGATCGCCATTGCCGAGCCGGGGCCGGGGCGGTGGATTCAGGCCGTGCTCCTGATCGACAGCCATATCCACCTTTACCCGCCGGAGGCCAACCGCGGCCCGGAGGCCTGGGCCGAGGCCCGGGGTGAAACGCATTGGGCCAAGCTCTCCACCCGGCGCCGGGCCAATGGCCGGCTGGTGCAGGGATTCCTCGATGTCGACGGGCTCCTGCGGGCGCTGGATGACGCCAAGATCAGCCGGGCGGTGCTGCTCGGCTGGTACTGGGAAAAATCCGAGACCTGCGTGGCCCAGAATCGCTTTTACGCCGACTGCGTACGCGCTCATCCCGACCGACTCTCGGGTTTTGCCACGTTCCACCCGGCGGCGGGCCGCGATGCCACCCTGGCGGAGATTCACCGCGCGGCGGCCGAAGGCTTGATCGGCCTGGGGGAAATCTCGCCGCATTCGCAGGGCTATGCGATCGACGACCCCGTATTTGCCGAGGTGCTGGCCCTGGCCGGAGAACTCAAGCTGCCGGTGAACCTGCACGTGACCGATCCCGACACCGCGCCGTACCCGGGGCGCGTGCTCACGCCCCTCGCCGACTTCGCGACGCTGGCCCGGGGTTTTCCCGGCACGAACTTCATCCTCGCCCACTGGGGTGGGCTCCTGCCGCTCCGCGATCCCAGTGTCCGCGGGCTGGCCAACGTCTATTACGACACGGCCGCGTCGCCCCTGCTGTACGGCCCGGGAGTCTGGGGCCAGTTCATCGGCGAGGTCGGGCCGGAACGCGTGCTCTTTGGCTCGGACTTCCCCCTGAACCTCTATCCCAAGCTGGAGCTGGAATCCGCGTTGGTGCATTTTGTGGAGGAGGCCCGGAGCTCGGGGCTGGATCTCGCGGCGCTTGAGCCGGTGCTCGCGGGTAACGCCCGGCGGCTTTTCCGGCTGCCGGATCATCGGTAGGGCGCGGGATTAAGCAAGGTAGGGTTGAGGCGGTGCCTCAACCGCGATGGATTCCAATCCCGGCTGAGGCACCGCCTCGGCCCTACCTCGATCCCGGCGGCGAGCGGATTCGCCGCCCTGCCGAACGAGAACACGGCCTTCGCGAAAAATTTGCATCGGGCGAAATGCCGCCTCCCGGTTAGATTTCTTGTCATAGGCGGGGACTCCCGTGAGTCTTTCCGCCCCGTCATCCAGCTTTCCCAGCTTACCTCATGAAATCCCGAATCGGTCTGTTTACCGCGGCAGCGAAGCCCTCAGAGCACAAGAAGGGTGAATCCACCGCCGCCACCTACGTTGAGATCGAGACGCTCGCCGAGCTGTCGGCGTCCCTCTCCCGGCTCAACGCCAAGCAGGTTTCCCTGTTCTGGCGCGACAACATCGGCGCCGGCCACGTTGAGGGCACGGCGTTCCCGCTTTCGTCCCTCAGCGCCGACCACCTCAAGTGGCTCACCACCAAGACGGACACCTTCCAGATGCGCGGTCTCTTTTTCGAGACCTGAGGTCTGAGCGGAATCGCAGGCTTCCGGGGTGGGGCTGAAGCGGTGCTTCAGCCGCGATGATCCAAGCCGATCCCGGCTGAGGCACCGCCTAAGCCCTGCCTCGCTCACCAGCCGTAGCTGCGTTTCATGCGCAGGGGCTGGTAGAGTTCCGGCGAAATCTCGGTCAGGAAACGGCTCGGGGTCTGCATGATCGCCGGGCCGCCCTTGGTGTTCACCTTGGGGAAACAGAGGTACAGCTCGTCGCGGGCGCGGGTGACCGCGACGTAGAACAGCCGGCGTTCCTCCTCCACGTCGCCGGCCTCGATCGCGCGGCGCAGCGGGAATGAACCGTCGGCCAGGCCGATCAGGAACACCGCGGAGTACTCCAGGCCCTTGGCCTGGTGGACCGTCGTGAGCCGCAACGAATCGGCGTCGGGGTCGACCGAGCGGTCGCTGGTCTCGCTGTTGAGGAGCATGACCTGCGCGAGCATCTCCTGCATGTCCTCGAAGCGGCTGGCGAAGCCGGTCAGCGACTTCAGGTCGTCGAGGCGGGAAACGTAATTGGCGTAGGCGCCCTTGAGGTAGTCGCCGTACCAGCCGTCAATCGCCACATCGACCGCGTTGTGCGGTTTCATCGTCCGCATCACCTCGGCCACCTGCGCGAGCGAGGCGGTGAACTTGGGCCACTCTTCCTTCGCGTCCTTCGGCACCTTCGACTTCACGTCGTCGGTGTCGAGCACGTCGATCAGGTTGGCCTGGATGAGGCGGGCGTGCTCGGCCGCAGCGGCGTGGAGCTTCTGGGCGTTCTTGTCGCCGACCTTCGGCAGGAGCACGGCGACGCGGTTCCACGCGGCGGTGTCGGACGGATTGTAGACAAAGCGCAGCAGGGCGATCAGGTCGCGGACGTGCGCCTGTTCGAAGAAACGCACGCCGCTCGTGATCTGGTAGGGGATTTGGAGGCGCGAGAGCTCGAGCTGGATGTCGAGCGCATGGAAGTGGGCGCGGTAGAGGATGCCGATGTCCTTGAGCGAGCAGCCCTCGTCGACGAGACCGCGGATGCGCTGGACGATGAACTGGGCCTGTTCGCGCCCGTCCATGGCCTGGACGAAGTAGGGGCGCTCGCTGTTGGCGCGGTGCGGGCGGAGGATCTTGTCGAAGTGCCGGCCGCGCGGCTGGGCGGCGAGGACGCCGTTGGCGAAGGCGAGAATCTGCGGGGTCGAGCGGTAGTTCGTCTCGATCCGGTGGATCACGGTGCCGGGATGCCGGTCGGGGAAGGTGAGGATGTTCTCCACGTTGGCGCCGCGCCACGTGTAGATGCACTGGGCGTCGTCGCCCACGGCCATGACCTGGTGGTGCGAGCCGATCAGGTCGACGATCTGGGACTGCAGGGTGTTGGTGTCCTGGTACTCGTCGACCAGCACGTGTCGGAAGCGGTGGGAGAAGTAGGCGGCGGTCTCCGGGCTCTTCTTCAGGACCTCGAGCCAGAACTCGAGGAGATCGTCGTAGTCGACGACGTTGGCGGCCTTCTTGCCCTCGGCGTACTTCCGGGCGAAGAGCGGCAGGCGCTCGGCGACCTCCTCGTGCTGCGGGAAGAAGCGCGTGACGGTTTCCTCGAGCGACATCTGGGTGTTGCGGGCCATCGAGAGGATGGAGTGCAGGGGGCCGGCCTTCGGGTGGGTCTTGTCCTTGAAGAAGCCCTTGTCGGTGGCCTCGACCACGTCGCGCAGGACGCCCTCGGACTCGTCGGCGTCGAGGATGGTGAAGGTGCGGGAGAGCCCGATGATCTCGCCGTGCATCCGGAGGGACCGGTGGCCGATGCTGTGGAAAGTGCCGCCCCAGAAGCGCCCGGGCTCGATCCCGGTCAGGTCCTGCACGCGGTGGAGCATCTCCTTGGCCGCCTTGTTGGTGAAGGTGAGGAGGAGAATCTCCCGCGGTTGCACGCCCTGGGACAGGAGCCAGGCGACGCGGTAGGTGAGGGTGCGGGTCTTGCCCGAGCCGGCGCCGGCGAGGACCAGCAGTGGGCCGGGGGCGGCGGTCACCGCGTTGAATTGCTCATCGTTGAGCTCCTTCCGGAAATCGATCGGCGGGACGTCACCCGGCGTTCGTTGGTTATCCAGATGGTAATCCATGGGTGCGGTGGGGCGCGATGGCAGTGAGAGCGCGGGGCCGGCGCGAGAGAATTTTGCGGAGGCCGCTAAGTCCGGTTCGCCAGACAAAGGGACATGGCGACAAGGGGAAGGGGAGAGCGGGAGTGGGAGCGCCGTGTTTTGTCCCCGTGTCCCCCGGGTCGCCTTGTCTCCGCGTCCTCCCCGCCGCGGCCGGCTCGGGGATTTTCCGGTTCGTGACTTCAAAAAAACAGATCCGCATTGACGCTGCCCGGAGTCGACGGGTTATCGTCGGCCGCCGCGGTTACCCCACCGATGGCAACAACGCCTCGTCATGCCCGAAAATCCCGGAGATCGGCAGGAACTGCTGTTGCAAGGCGTCGCCGCCTCGCAGGGCATCGCCTTTGGCCAGGTTTTCCTTTACCTCCAGAACGACGTCGAGGTGCCCGACTACGTGGTCGAGCCCGACAAGCGCCAGGACGAGGTCGCGCGGTTCGACCAGGCGCTGCTCCAGACCCGCCAGCAGATCTCGAACATCCAGGGCCAGGTGGAAAAGAACCTCGGTCCCGACGAGGCCCGCATTTTTGACGCCCATCTCATGGTCCTCGAGGACCAGGCGCTGATCGGCGAGACGGTCCGGGACTTCGAGGCGACGCACCACAACATCGAGACCTGCTTCAACCGCATCGCGGGTCGTTACATCAAGGCCTTCGACGAGATCGACGACGAGTACCTGCGGGAGCGGGCCAGCGACATCCGCGACGTGGCGCAGCGCCTGCTCCGGAACCTCCTCGGCCAAGCTGCCCGCAATCTCAGCCAGCTGGCCGAGAAGCGCATCGTTTTCGCCCACGACATCACACCGTCGGACTCGGCCGGGATCGACCGCAGCCAGGCGCTGGGGGTCGTGACCGATTCCGGGAGCAAGACGAGCCACGCGGTGATCGTGGCGCGCTCGATGAAGATCCCGGCGGTCGTGGGCGTGCGCGACGCGACCCAGCGGGTCCGCGACGGCGACTGGGCGATCGTCGACGGCTACGACGGCGTGGTCATCATCAACCCGTCGGAATCAACCCTGTTCCGCTACGGCCAGATCCGCCGCGCGAAGGAGACCCTGCAGGCGCGCCTGATGGAGGCCAACCGCCAGCCGGCGGTGACGCTCGACGGCGTGAAGGTCCGGCTGATGGCCAACATCGAGAAAGTCGACGAGGTGGCCCTCGTGAAGGAATACTCCGCCGAGGGCGTCGGGCTGTTCCGCACGGAGTATCTCTATCTCAACGAGGACAAGATGCCGACCGAGCAGGCGCAGTTTGAGGCTTACCGGGCGATCGCGGCGGGCATCGCGCCGCAGCCGGTGGTGATCCGCACGCTCGATCTTGGCGGCGACAAGCCGATGGCCTCAAGCGCGCACCTCTTCGGCAAGGAGGAGAATCCCTTCATGGGTTTCCGGGCCATTCGGTTCTGCCTCGAGCACACGGACATCTTCAAGGACCAGCTCCGGGCGATCCTGCGGGCAAGCAGCCACGGCCGCGTGCAGGTGATGTACCCAATGATCAGCGGCAGCGAGGAGCTGGCGAAAGCCAATGCGGTGCTCGAGGAGTGCAAGACCGAGCTGCGGAGCCGGGGCGAGAAATTCGACGAAAAGATCGAGGTTGGCGCGATGATCGAGATTCCCAGTGCGGCCGTGACGGCCGACATCCTGGCGAATCACTGCACCTTCTTCAGCGTCGGCACGAACGACCTGATCCAGTACCTGCTGGCGATCGACCGCGTGAACGACCGCATCGCGCACCTCTACGAGCCCAGCCACCCGGCGGTGATCCGCACCCTGCGGGCCCTCATCGACGTGTCCCACGCGCGGAACATCCCCGTGAGCGTCTGCGGCGAGATGGCCGGCGACCCCGTGTTTGTGCCGCTGCTGCTCGGCCTCGGTATCGACGCCCTGAGCATGACACCGCCACTGATTCCCGCGGTGCGATATCTCGTCCGGGCCATGACGATGGCCGACGCCAAGGCGCTCGCCGCCGAGGCGCTGACCCTGTCCTCCCCCAAGGAAATCTACGCGAAGTGCGACGCCTTCTACCGGGCGCGCATCAAGGTGGATTGAGCTTAGGCCGCGCCCGGTGGGTTGTCCCGGGTGGCCGGTGCAGAGTGGCCGGCGGATATCTTTTCAGCAGATCGCGGCGGAGGCACCGCCTCAGCCCTGCCTTGATCCATCCTGCGGGCTCTCCCTGTCAGTCCATTGCCTAGAACGAGGCCGTGAGCGACAGCGAGTACGTGCGCCCGCGCCAATCGCCATAGGGCTGGACGCCGGCCCCGGAGGGATGTGCGTCGTACGCGGGGAATTTTGCCCCGAACACATTGTTGACCCGCAACTGGGCGTGCAGGCCGGCTCCGGCTGCCACGTGGGGCAGCCAGCGCGACACGTCGCCCTGCACGAAGGCGTCGACCTGCCAGTACGGCGCGATCCGGTCGCTGCCCTGCGCCGCGCGCTGATCCGCGGGCAGGGCGCGGGTGTGCAGGTACTGGCTGTCGAGTCCGACCCCGTTGCCACCGCGCGTCCACGACGCGCCGAGGTTGGCGCGATGCTTGACGAGGGCCGCGTCGGCCGCGTCGGGATCGCGCAGCTCATCGACCTTTGCGGAGGCGGGGAAAATCTGCCGGTCGAAGCGGAGGTATTGCACCCACCGGCCGTGCAGTTCGAGGGTTCCGCCCGCCGCCATCGGCCAGGAATAGTCCAGCGTCGTGGTCGCGCTCTGCGAATGCCGCCACGAGGAGTTGATGGCGCCCGTTAGCACCGAGACGATGATTCCGTCCGCGGCCCGCTTCACCCGCTCGGGCCAGAGGGTTTCGAGATTCACCACCGTCTGGGCGTCGAGCGTGAGCGCCTCGTCGGTTTTGCGCGTGTCGAGGAAATCGAGCCCCAGGCGGAAGTGGTGCTGGTCGCCGGCCTGGTAGGCCAGCCCCACCGCCTGCGTCACGGCGGACTCGGGCCGGAGTCCCGGATTCAGGGCTTCGCTGGCGATCACGCCGTACTGCGCGCCTCCGCGCGTCGGGTCCGTGATCTGCACTTGATCCACGCCACCTCCGCCCACGCCGCCGATGGCGCCGGCCGCGGCCTTTGGCCGGCTCATGTACGCGGTGGGAAACCGGCTCGCGGTGGCGAACGTGGCGCGTGCTGAGAATCCGCCGGCCAGGTTCAGGCGGAATCCCACGGTCGGCGACACGTTGCTCTCCTTGGCGGTGTCGGCCGCGACGTAGCGGACCGACGCGGTGCCCTCGGTGCTCAGCAGCCAGTCGGGGAGATGCGCCGCCGGCACGAGTGGGGCCTGCAGCTCGCCGAACGCGCTGTAGTGTTGGAGCGTGCGCCCGGTCCACTGCACCGGAGTCCCGGCGAGGGTGCCGTCGCCGTAGCGGCGCTCGTCGCGGAAATCCTGCAGCTCGGTTCTCCGGTAATCGGCGCCCACGTTGAGAACGCCCGTGCCGGTCGGCAGCCGCAGCGACGACTGGGTCAGGCGGACGGCTGCATCCAGCGTCGTGTAATCGCCGAGCGTCACAAATTTGCCGGGCTTGCCGTAGTGGATCAGGACCTGGTCGTAGAACGCCGCTTCCGGGCCATGGACCTGCGTGTCGCGGAAGGGCTGGTAGCGGCCGTCATTAGTGAGTTGCTGCCACCGCACCGGGTCGGCTCCGGCCAGGCCGCGGTACGTGGCGGTGTTGTGCGCGTACTGGCCGTCGAGCGCGAGGCGCCAGCCGGTCGGATGCTTGAGCGTGGCGTCGAGCACGAGGGAGGAAAAGCCCCGGCGGGTCTCGCCATAGTTTTCGCCGAGACGGAGGGGGACATCCTGCAGCGCCACGCGCACGTCTTGCCCAAAGGAATTTCCCGGCGCGGCGGTCGGGACGAGGAGATCGGCCGTGAAGACGTCGAATCCGCGGTGGCTCGAGGTTTGGGCCGTTGTGAAGTCCGCGCCGAGTTGCAGCGCGGGGGAGGCATCGTAGACGGCGGAGCCGAACCAGGTGCTGCGGCCCTGCTCGCGTCCGTACGGGTAATCGACGCTGAAAAGCGAGGTCGCCATGCCGCCGGGCGAGTCGAACAGCGCCTGGTTCTTCACGCCGGCGCGTCCGGTGAAGGCACTCAGCCCGCCGCCGCCATTCGCGCCCGGCGCGACGGAAGCGAAGGAGGCCGACCCGGGACCGAACAGGGGGCTGCCGTTGGCGCTGCGGACATTGGGCGTGGCGCGGTAGAGCGGATCGCCTGCGTTCCCCGCCGCGGCGAGGTGCGCCTGCCGGTAGCCGAGCTCGGATTCCACCGGCGGGCTTGAACGTGTGAAGCTCGCGCTCACCCGGGCGCGGAGCGCCCCGCCGAGGAAGCTGCGCGCATGCATGAGCGAGAGCGACGACTGCGGGGCGTCGAACCCTCCGAGGGCGTTGTTGTAGGTGGTCGAGATCTCGGTGGCGTTTTTCTCCGCCTCGGGTCGGAGGACGATGTTGACGACCCCGCCCACGGCGTTGCCGCTGTAGAGCGACGAGGAGGAGACGGGCAGTACTTCGATCTGCTGCACGAGGCTCAAGGGGATGAAATTCACGTCGGGCGGCTGGGTCCCGTGACCGAAGGCCGTGAGCACCTCCGGCAGGCGGCGGCCATTCACGAGGATGACAGTCTCGCTCGCCTCGTAACCGCGGAAACGGAGATTGGTGCTCCCGGTCGCGAAGCTGGCGCTGCCGTTCCCCTCGCCCGGGGTCTCGGTCGGCGAGCCGATGGCGGCGTCGCTCTCCAATACCTCCCGCTGGAGGAAATCGTTCAGGTCGACGACCCCGCTGCGGGTGATCTGCGCCCGGTCGTAGATGGTGTACGGCAGCGGGCCGTCGGCCGTGCGCGGCAGGTCGAGGTTTCCCCCGGCGCGGCCCGACACGAGCGAGTCTGCACGTTCATCGGTGACCGACTCCAAGCGGCCCTCGACAATGACGGGAGCCAAGCGGGTGGTTCCGCCGTCGGGCTCTAGGAGCAGGGGTACTAGGGTGGCGGCGCGGCCGGCCTCGATCTTCACCGCCGCAATCTCTGTCGACCGGTAGCCATCCGCCTGGACCACGAGGCGATGGCTGCCCGGGGAAACGCCCCGGAACTGGAATTCGCCGCGGCGGTTGGTGACCGTCGCCTTCCCCGTGTCGGGCAGTGCGACTTGGGCACCCCGCAAGGGGGTGCCGTCGGTGGCGGTCACGTGCCCGCCGATCGTCCCGACCGGCGGAGTGCCCCGCGTGACGATGAATTTTCCGGCGCGGTTTCGCGCGCCGACAAAACCGGTGCCGGTCAGCAGCCGATGCAAGGCCTCCTCCGGCTCGAGTTGGCCAACGACCGCCTGGGTCTGCCGGCTGCGGAGATCGTCGAGGGAGAAAAAGACCTCCTCGTGCGACTGGCGTGAGAAGGCCAGCAGGGCCACGTCCGCCGCCTGGACCGGCAGGTTAAAATCGACCGGGGCGGCGAGCGCCAACGCCGGCAGACCCAAAATGGTCGCCAAGAGTAGACGGAGAAGAAGGAGGAGGCTTCTCAACGGGACGATGGCGATGCAGTGAAGGCGGATGATCCGCCCAGGTGGGCGACCACCGGTTGACTCGCCTCAACAGGCATCCGAACTCAGTTCCCCGCCGGGGCCTGGGGAAGGGGCGCGGCCAGCTGTACCGTGGTCGGATCCGCGCCGGCTGGTGCACCGGGGGCAAACGGGGAGATGATCGGATCGTTGGGGGCATTGCCGGGCCCGGCGGTGGTGCCGCCGCGGGCGGTGGAGCTGCGGATCTTCGGCGTCGCGAGGGTGAGACGGAGCTGGGTGCCGTTTCCCGTCAGGGTCACGGAGTCGCTCTTGCCATCGCTGGACGCATTGTAGGATTGCACGTTATAGCCGGAAAAAGTGTCGCCGACCGAGACCCAGGCGGCGACGCCGGTCGTTGAGTTGACCAGCCGGACCATCGTCTTGCCGGGGCCGGCCGAGATCACACCGGCGACCTGAATGGCGTCGGCGGCCCGGAGACCGGCCAGCAGGGAGAAAAATAGCACCCGGATCCGAAGGGGTTTCATGGGCGGTAGGGGGTGTGGCACACGGCAATGACGCCCGGAAACGGCGTTGGCAACGGGGAAGCCCGTTTTTTCAGAACTCCGGGCGGCGCCGGCCTCCGCCGGGGCCGAGCAACTCGAGCGTCTCGACGACCTGCTGGAGCTGTTTGAACTCGGGGCCGGCCAGATCATCGCAGAGAATTGAGACAATCGCGATGATGCCCGAGGCCGGCCGGAACATACCCACCGTGATGGTCTTGTAGTCCCCGGGGACGGGCTTTTTCCCCACGAGCTTCGGGTCGGTGTAGCTGCTGTAGTAGCCGTAGCCGCTGCGGAGTTTGAAGGTTTGCAGCACGGTGCGTTTCTCGACGGAGGCGTCCGCCTCGTCCCCACCGATCTCGATGGCCCGCGCCCGCACCTCGGCGGCGGTCTCGAGTTTTCCCTCCTCGGGGAACCCAAAGGTGAGGCGGGCGGTGGCGTTCACTCCCGGCGGGGCCTTGAGGGAGAGATCGAGGGGGTTGTCGGGATCCTCGCGGACCACGGTCCAGCCGGCGGGGAGGGTGACAATAATCCGGCCCTTGGCCTGAAGGTCGATGGTCTCGGTTTTGGGTGCGGCGGATTCCACGGGTGCTGTGCCCTTGGGGGCGTTGGCAGCAAAGGCGGAGGCGGCGCCCAGGAATAGGACGGTGAGAATGGTGGGAATGAGTGGCTTCATGGGAGCGAGGCGGCCCGATTTTTAACCACGGATTGCACGGTTCACACGGATAGAACGGGTCGCATGGTTTTCATCCGTGAAATCCGTGGCATCCGTGGTCAAATATTCATCACGTCTTCACGCCGGTGGCCAGTAGGGTTTCGAAGTGGGGCGGGGCGGCTTCGCGGGAGACGGCGGTGACCTCGACCTTGGTGAAGCCGGCACGTTTCAGGAACCCGTGCAGCGCGGCCTCCTTGAAACCGAGCCAGACATCGGCGTAGAGCTCGCGGGCTTTTTCGAACCGGTGCTCGTTCAGGTCGAGCAGCAGCAACTGGCCGCCGGGGCGCAGAATGCGGAAGGCCTCGTCGACCGCGCGCTGCGGGTGCTGGGCGTGGTGGAGGGCCTGGCTGAGGATGGCGAGCTCCACGGCCCCGTCGGGCAGCGGCACCTGCTCGATGTCGCCCAGCCGGTACTCGAGGTTGTGCAGGCCGTTTTTTCGGGCGAGGTCGGTGCCCACCTCGACCATGCGCGGGGAGTTGTCGATGCACCAGACCTGGCGGGCGCGGCGTGCGAGCAACTGCGAGATCAGGCCCTCGCCGGCGCCCAGGTCGGCCACGGAGATGGCCGGGACGAGGCGCAGGGCGAGGTGGCCGATCGCCTCCCAGGAACGCCCGGGGCAGTGTTTCCGGCCGAGCCGGCCGGCGATGAGGTTGAAGTACTGCTCGGAGACGCGGCGGCGTTTCTGCAGGATCCGGTCAAGGTTCTCCCGGTCGCTCTCGACCATCGGCAGGCCGGCCACTGATTCGACTGCGCTCCGGACCAGCGCGAGTGCGCGCGGCGGCAGGTCCGCCCGCGGCGAATAAAAGGCCTTCTTGCCGTCGCGCCGGTCGCTGACCAGCGCGGCTTTCCGCAGCAGGGCCAGTTGCGAGGAAATGCGGGACTGCGCCATGCCGAGGACTTCCTGGAGCTCGGCGACTGACAGCTCTTCGCGCTGCAACAGGGCGAGGAGGCGGAGGCGGGTGGGATCGGACAGCGCCTTGAGGATATCCCACGATTGGTTCACGGGCGCGGACGTTTGCGCGGGGCGCCGCGGTTGGCAATGGCGCTTCGCGCCAAAAGGCTGGAGGCAGGAGGCTGGAGGCGGAAGGTCCGAGACAAGGGCTTTTGCCCTTCAACCTCCCGCCTCCCGCCTTCAGCCTTCCGGATCAGACCGAATCCACGTAGCGCGTGAGACTGACGATCTCGTACGACTCTTCCGTGCCGCCGATCTTCACCTTCACCTGGTCGCCCGGCTTTTTGCCGAGGAGGGCGAGGCCGAGCGGGGTTTTATAGGAGATGACGTTCTTGTCGGGGTTGCTGTCCCACGCGCCCAGCAAGGTGTAGCGGGAGGTCTTGCCACCCTTGAGGTCGCGGACGTCGACGACGGTGCCGACGCTGACCTGGTCGATGCTGGCTTCCTTGAAGTCATTGATGCGGGCGCGGCCGAGTTCCTTCTCGAGCTGGCCCTTCTGGGCCATGAGGACCTGCTGGTCCTGCTTGGCCATCTTGTACTCGGAGTTTTCCTTGAGATCGCCGTGCTCGCGGGCGGTGGCGATGGCCTTGGAGTTCTCGGGGATCTTCTTGGAGACGATGGCCTCGTACTCCGTGCGCTTCCGCTCGAAGCTTTCGCGGGAGACGATGAGCTGCTCTTCCTTGCTCTCGGCGTCGGCGGCCACGAGGGACTGGATGCCGGGGAAGATCTTGATGAAGCGGGCGAGGAGGGACTTCTTCGTCAGTTCCTCGAAGCCCTGGTTGAGCATGAGGGTGTTGGCGAGGTCGCGCGCGGTCTCGGGGTCGGCCGTCGAGAGCAGGTCGGCGATCAGGTCGGTATCCTCGCTGAGGATGTCGCCGAGCGGGATGCGGCGGGCGCTGGCGGCCTGGAGGGCCTCGTAGTCGATCGCAAAGAAGATGGCGTGGAGCAGGCGCGGGGTGATGAGGTCGTTCAGCAGCTTGGCGAACTTCTTCGAGTGCCGGTTCTTCACGATCCAGAGGAGGACCGGGGCGCGGAGGTTTTGCTCGGTCTGCCAACGCTTGAGGGTGGCGGCGAGCTCTTCGGAGTGGCCGTTCTCAACGAGGAAATTGATGCACTCGGTGGTGAACTTGCCCTGGCTGCTCTTCAGGAGCGTGAAGCCGAGGTCGCGGTGCTCGATCGGGTAGGTGCCCTTGACCAGCTCGAGGAAGCGGCGCTGGAAGTGGACCGGGATCTTCTCGGCGATGCCCGTCAGGTCACGGACGTTACCGATCAGGGAGGCTTGCGAGGGTTCGTAGGCGGTGGCCTCGCCCAGCAGCTTGGCGAGGTCGTCACGGACCGCGGCGCCGTAGAGGCGCTCGGAGGCGGTGAGCTGATTGCTGTCCTTCACGGCCTCGGCGAGGCTGGTGAGGATCGCGTTCAATTCGGCCTTGGGGCTTTTCTTGTCGGCGGCCTCGAGGAGGTCCTCGGCGAGCGCGATGCGGCGGCGGGCGGAGCGGGTGCCGCCGAACTGCTCAACGATCTCGTCCTGAGCCGACACGGGAACGTCGCGGAGCACAAAGAGCTCGGTTTTCTTGGCCGGGACGGAAAGGCGCGGGTCCTTGGAGATGGCCTTGCGGGCGGCGGCCCACCACTTCTTGAACTTTTCCTCGCCGATGACCTGCGTGAGGGTGATCTCGAGATCGATCGCGCTGGTGGCGTTGCCCTCGTAGGCTTGGAGGGCCTCGACCACGAGCTGCACGGGGTTTTCCTCGATCAGCTCGGCGATCTTCTTCGGCTCGGTCTCCTTGCGGACCAACAAATGCTTTTCATGCAGCACCTCCATGGTGGTGACACAGAAGGCCGGGTCCATCGCGTGGCCCTTCTTGCCCTTAAAATCGATATGGAGCTTCAGGGAATCCTCGTCGAATTTCTTGATCTGGCCGAAACCCCAGCTCTGGTGGACCACGTAGCTCCCGGGTTTCATCGCCTCCAGCTTGGCTTTGACCGCTTTTAAAGACGGGGTTTTTGCGATGAGCGCGGAGACTGCGTCGGAATTCATGATTGCGTGTGGAAGAGCCTGAACGGGAGAGTTGAGCGGACAATGACTAATGATGTCAAACAGTGTGTCGGGGGTACCCATGTCTAAGGGCGGATTTGGCAAAGCTACGCCCGTGGCGGCGGCTTGG
>CAIYFD010000031.1 GCA_903925425.1 uncultured Opitutia bacterium
CGCGGCGCGCACGGAGTGAGCGCCCTACCGGCAGACGGACGGTGTTTTACGCCAACAAAAAGCCCGCCGCGGGAGGGCGGCGGGCGCAAAGGAGGAAGGCCGGAGGCGGGCGCGGTTTAAGGCGCGATCTTCTGCAGGTACGCCATGAGGGGCTGGACTTCCTTCGGCGGCTGCACCCAGTCGCTGTAGAGCAGCTCGGGCATCGTGTACTTCGTGTCGTAGAGCACGTAGTTGACGTCGTCGCTGCGGACGAGCTGGCCGGACCTGATGGTGGCGCCGGCGTAGAGACCGAGGGCCTTGGAGTAGACGAGCACGGGGGCGGCGATGATCGGCTGGTCGTTGCTTTCCTTTTCCGCGACCTTCGGGCCGGCGACGGCCTTGGCGTCCACGCCGATGTTGAAACGGCGGTTGAAGAGGAGCCGGGGCGTGGTCTCGTCGGTGATCACGTAGATCGTCTCGACGGTGTTGGCGCCGACCTGCAGGCCGACGCTCGCCTCGGAGGCGTTGATCAGCACCGGCAGGCTCCAGCGGCCGTTCGCCTTCTTGACCATGATAACGCCGTAGCCGCCCTTGAAGCCGAAGAGGAAGCCCGCCTTGAACTGGTTCGTGATCACGATCGCCTTGGCCGAGCGCAGGACCGACGCGGGAATCGCGGTGTCGGGCCGCATCATGAACTCCTGGATGATGGCCTCGCAGGTTTCGACGCGCGTGATGTAGTCGCGGCGCTTATCTGCGGCGCTCTCCGCGAACAGGGTGGCGCCGGTGAACAGGGCGAGGGAAAGCAGCAGGAATTTCTTCATGGGAAACGGAAAGATGGTCAGGCCGCGACGTAAGCACGGTGCGGCGGGGTTGGAAAGCGCGGATTCGCAGGTGTTCCAACCTGAAACATCCCGGGAGAAATGTGGAAAGGGGGAAACAAACCGGGAATTGGGCTCGGGCTTCGGTTCCTGCTTTCCCGCTTTCCACATTTTCCCTGTGCGTCCCCTCATTCCAATCCCCGCTCAGCCACCTGATCCTCATCCCACCCCAGATAGTGCCCGAGCTCGTGCAGGTAGGTCAGCTGCACCTCGTCCCGGAAGATGGCCTCGTCGCCCTCGGCGTAATCCCAGATGTTTTCGAGAAAGAGGTGGATCTGGGCTGGTACGGGGTTGTCGGAGGTTTCGCCGTGCGGTTCGCCGCTGAACAAGCCGAGGATGTCGGGCTCGAGCCCTTCCGCCAGCAGGTCGGCCTCGGGCCGCTCCTCGAAGTGAACCGGCACGGCCGCGGCGAGCGGCCGGATCGCCGCCGGTAACTGGCGCTGGGTCGCCGTCACGGTGTCGGCGGCGATCCGCAGGCGTTCCTTGGCTGTCATGGCTCGGGTCACTTCAGCGACTCGGCCGAAAGATCGAAGCGCTCGAAGCGCCGGCCCAGCCAGAAAATGCCGAGGGAGATCTCCGCGCCGAGCGCGAGCAACAGCGTGACGGCCCCGGTGACAAAGGCCGAGGCCGGGCTCGCGGTCAGGCTGGCCGCAAACCCGGCCAGCACGGCGAATCCGCCGGCGGGGACGACGGCCGCCAGCAGCACCATCATCTGACCGGCGACGAAGATCAGGCGCTGCCCCATCACCTCAATGCCCCCGCGGCCGGGTCGGGCGGTCTGGGCCCAGGACGGGAAGATCACGGCGCCGGCGTTCGGGACCAGGAGCTGCAGCAGGCAGACGGGCGGGATGAGGATGGCGATGCAGACCAGGCCTGAGAGCCGGAACGGGGAGGTCAGCCAGACCGGTCCGCCTGATGCCCGCCCGCTGGTCACAAAGACCGTGAGTAGCGCCAACCAAAGCAGCCCGCTGAGGATCGCCGCGGGTGCCAGCAATTGGCCGAGGACGATGCGCCAGCCGGGGAGCGGGTAGCTCTTGAGCAGGTCGGCATTCACGAGGTCGCTGCGCAGGTCCTGGCGCGCGAGCTGCGGCCCGAGCAGGACGAAGTATACCGCGGCGATGATCGGCACGAACCAGAGCTTGGGCGGGATCGCCGTCGCGAGCATGAACGCCAGCAGCGCCGCCGGCACGAATGCCCGGGGGCCGAGCCACGGGTGGGTCGAGAGGAGGTTCTTCCAGAGGAACGCGACCTCCGGCCAGCCGCCGCCCGGCCGGAGCGGGAACGGCGGCTTCCGAGCCTTGGGCGCCCCCCGGGAGAGCGGCCGCTGGCCGGCCTGGAGCTTGGCGATGAGCACGGCCCGCTTCTCGGCGGCGGCGATGGACGCCTCCTCGAACGACACGGCGTTGCGCATCACCCAGAAATAGTGGGCGGCCAGCAGCAGCAGGGCCGGCCCGAGGGCCTTCAGGAAAGTCGCCGTGTCGGGGGCGAAGAAAGGCGCGAGCGCGATGCGGAAGGGCAGCAGCAGCCAGGCGATGATCCCCGTGCCGGAGACTTCGCGGATGTAGGCGGCGAGGACTGCGGTCCCGAGCGGATCCCCGATGTGCTGTTCCTGCCACGCGGCCATCCAGGTGCTGGCGTCGGGGGCGCTCGTCCACACGCCCCAGGCGATGCCGGCAATCAGGGCGGTGATCACGCCGCCGACCAGGAGCTGCCGGCGGGTGCGGCTCATGCCGCCCTCCACCAGCCGCGCCACGGTGAAGGCCGCGCCGAGGTTGTGCAGGTGGGCGAGTGAGAGCACGAGCCACCAGCCGACGGCGTGGATCACCGGATTGCCGCCGAGCATGGCTCCCCGCCGGGTGAGCAGCGTGAGCAGGAGCGAGGAGAGCAGGATCGTGATCTGCGTGCCGAGGAGCTTGAAGTGGACCAGCTGGCGGCGCGTGGCCGGGGCCGGGAAAAGAAACGCGATCTCGGCCTCGCTGAAGTCGAGGCTCGGCTTCGGGGTGGGCGCGAGCCAGGCCGAGGCGATCCGGATCAGGCCGAGCACGGCCAGGGCCGCGAAGATGAACTGCACCGGATCCACCCCGGCGCCGCGGCCCGGCAGGCCGCTCCCGGCGAAATTCCGGAAGAAGAAGAACCAGAAGTAGGCGATGCCGGCGATGAGCCCGAAGAGGTACTTCGGCTGGCGGAGCCGCTGCGCCCGGGTGCGCAGCAGGTTGAGCAGCGAGTAACCGCGCAGGTAGAGCAGCGCCCGGATCATGTCTCGGAACCGCCGGTGGCTCGCATGAAGATCTCCTCCAGGCTGACGCCGCTTTCGCCGTGGGCGAACTGCGCGGAGACCTCGGCGATCGTGCCGTCCGCGATCTTCGTGCCCTGCTTGAGGATCAGCACGTGCGAGCAGACCTCTTCCAGCAGGTGGAGCAGGTGCGAGCTGAGCACGATCGCGGCGCCCTCGTGCGCCCGGCGCAGGATGGAGTCCTTCATCCGGCGGATGCCGAGCGGGTCGAGGCCGGTGAGCGGCTCATCGAAGAACATCACCGCCGGCGCGTGCAGCAGGCCGCAGGCGATGGCCAGTTTCTGCTTCATGCCGCGCGAGAGTTCGCCCGGCAGGGCGTCGGCCTTGTTCGCGAGTTCCAGTTCCTCGAGCAACGGGGCGGCGATCTCCTCGTGGTCGACGACGCCGTAGATGCGGGCGACGAAGGCGAGATGCTGGCTGACCGTGAGGTAGTCGAAGAGCCGCGGCTCATCCGGAAAGAAGGCAAGCCGGCGCTTCGCTCCGACCGGATCGGCCGCGAGGTCGATCCCCGCGATGCGGATGGTGCCGCCGTTGGGCGGGATGATCCCGGCGACCGAGCGCAGGGTGGAGGTCTTGCCCGCGCCATTCGGCCCCACCAGCCCGAGCACCTCGCCCGGCCGCACGGTGAACGACAGCTGGTTGACCGCCGTGAAATCGCCGTAGCGCTTGGTGAGACCTTCGACCTCGATCATGATCCGACGCTACGGACGGGATGGATGCTGAGTCGAGGTTCGAGACGGCGGCGAGGGTGCCGGGGGTGCATGCCTCCTGCCGCGGCTACGGGGTGCGGCTTAGCCTGGCCAGGAGCGCGGTCCGGGCATCTTCGGTCGACCAATAGGATTCGACGACTTTTTCGAAGGCCGGAGTCGCTTCCTTCAGGAAGAGGCCGCCGAGAAAATTCTTAAACCCGGGTATTCCCTCTTGGGAGAAAAAGTCCTCCCTCCGCTGGTTCATCTGTTTGAATTCACGGCGTGCCGCCATCGCCGCCAGTTCGGCGACGAGCTGGCCGTAGGCATTGGAGGTCCGGCGAGGATTATAGACCAGGCCGCTGACCGTACGGAAGACGTGGAACAGGGGCCGGTTGGCCGGAGTCACGGCCTGGTTTGCGCCCAAGGCGAGATCGGGTGCCTGTTCCAGCATGCTCATGGTTCGGGTGCATTCGATGAGAATTAATCGGCGCGCCCCGTCCTCGCCACCGGAGGCAGACGCGAGTGCGGCGGCGAACCGACCCCGGGCGGCCCCGGAGACCTCAGCGTGGTCGAGGATGAAGGTGGCGGCACTGAGCACGCGTTTCAGGCTTACTTGGCTGATCATGGAACGGACCAAGGTGCGCGACGAAGGCTCGAGCTTTAGGGTAACGTCCAGTACGGGCTGGAGGGTGCCGAAGGCCGCATCGCCCTGGCCGTCGAGCGCCTGCAATCCGGCAACGGCGCAGGCGAGTTGGGTGTAGGATCGGACGGGTTGAAACGGCAGCGATTCGTAGGCCGCGCCGCTGGGCGTGAGATCGGCGATGCGCTCGAATGCGTTCAGTTCGTTCCACCACGTGCGCACGGGATCGAGATCGGCCCAGTCGGTGGCGATGGCCTCGCGTTGCGTCGAAAGAAAGCGGACGAATTTCTCGGGCTGGGCCGGGTCGTTCGCCATATCCACTTTCATGTTTTTCCAGATCATTTGCCTGCTGCTTATGGCCAGGGATTCCCGCCCTTGGGGGTGATTGCGTCCAAAACGCATGAGCACCTCGTAGCTGGCCTCCGCGCCGGGAAATGACGGCGCGATTTCTTCGACCGTGACGGTGCGATCGAGGTTTCGATCATCGATCGCGAGATAGGCGTAGATGGGGGCCAAGGCGAAATAGCCGGCGGCCAGCCCCCAGCGTCGCCAGCGCGTGAGCGTCGCCACGACGGCGATCGCGGCGGCCGGGGCACCCAGCGCCAGCGTCACAAGAAAAAGCCAATCGAGGCCTTGCGAGCTGTCCGTGAGATCAGGGATCCCGGGCAGCCACGCGATGGCACCCAGCCCCCCCGTGAGGATCGCGGCGATGGCCACCATCAGCCACACGTTGGAGCTGAAAAGGCGCCGTCTGAGCGAAACCATCGCGGCGATCAGGATGATGGGCGTGACAAGCAAAGCCAGCAGCTCGACGTTGGCGCCGGCATCTCGTCCGGTTAGATCCTTTAGCAGATTGGTCCGCAGATTGCTGAAGCCAGCCAGCAGTGCCAACTCGAGGACAAAGAGCAGCCCGGCGGCAAGACCTGCAACGGCGAAGCGGCGGAGCTGGTGGGCAACGCGGGAATTCACCGCGGGCATGTCGGCTCGGACCTCGGGGGTGGTCATGCCCAGAATATCAATGCAAGCCGGAGGCGATTGACAGTCCCAATCCCGCCCCCGCGGCGGCGGCCTCGGCCGGGCGAGAGGGGGATCAGCCGGACCGGCGGTTTTGCTGCATGGTGATGATCACGACGGACGTAACGATCACGGCGGAGGCGACGACGGTGCGCGGTCCGAAGGGTTCGTCGAGCAGGAGCCAGCCGAGGAGGACGGCGACGACCGGGTTCACGTAGGCGTAGGTGGCGACCCGGGCCGGCGGGCAGTGCTTCATCAGCCAGACAAAGGTCGAGAAGCCGACGAGCGACCCCATGATGATCAGGTAGAAAAACGCTTCCCACGAGCGCGTGGAAATCGCCGCGAGGTCGAGCCGGGCGAAGTCGCCGTGGAGCAGGGCCGTCACGCCCAGCGCCACGCCGCCGCCGAGCATCTGGAGCGCGGCGGCGAGAAATGGCTCGGCGCCGTGCTTGGCATGGCGCGAGTAGATCGAGCCGATGGCCCAGAAGACCGAGGCGCTGAGCAAGGCGACGAGCCCCGGGGTGTTGAGGCCACCGTCCGCCGCCGAATCCCACGGCGCGGCGAGCCAGGCGACGCCGCCGAACCCGAGCAGCATGGCGCCGAAGGTGATGGCGCCCGGCCGCGAACCGCCGGGCCAGGCCCATTCCGTGAGCACGATGCAGAGCGGGCCGGCGCCGATCAGCAGCGCGGTGATGCCCGAGGGGATCGTCTGTTCGGCCCACACGACGAGGCCGTTGCCGCCGAGGAGGAGGAAGGTGCCGATCACCGCGTTGATCCGCCACTGCCGGGCGGTCGGCCAGGCCGTGCCGCGAAGTTTCATCCACCCCAGCAGCAGCGCGCCGGCGATGAGGAAGCGCACGGAGGCCATCGCAAACGGCGGCATCGTCTCGACCGCCACGCGGATGCCGAGGTAGGTGCTGCCCCAGACGAGATAGATCACCGCGAACGCGAACGTGACGGCGGCACGGGTGGGTGGGGAGGGGTGGCTGGCGGACGACACGGCGCGCCGGAGCGGCTCCGGCAAATTGTAGGAGCGGCTTTCCGCCGCGATGTTCAAGGGAGAACGGCGGCATAAATTGGAATAGGAATGCCTTTCCTGCGGTCATTCCGCTTTCGTCGTGCTTTGTCGGCATCACGCACTAAATCGGTGCGCGATGAAATGGCATGAAAAGGAAGAGCCGGACTTGGTGGCGGAGCTGCGCGCCTTGGGTGCGGTCGCCACGCCGGCCATCAAGCTATTCGACCAACTGCCGGACACGCTTTTTTGGATCAAGGACAGCCGGGGCCGGTTTCGCTGGGTGAACATGGCCCTGGTGTTGCTGAGCGGACGGATCAGCCGGTGGGACCTGCTGGGGGCCACGGACAAGAATTTCACCGATACGTCGCAGATCGACCAATTCCACCACGACGATGCCAAGGCCCTCACGGGCGAACCCGTCGTGGGTCACATCGAGCTGGTGGTCTTCAACCATGTGGGCCGCTGGTACGACACGACGAAGCTCCCCTTGCGCAATCTGCGGGGCCGGATCGTCGGGACCATCGGGGTGGCCGTGCCGATGCATCATGAGGACGCGGCCACCAGCCGGGGCGCTCCGCTGGCGATGGCGATGAACTATATCGGGAAACACTACCGGGAGCCGCTGACCAATCGGAAGATCGCCAAGGTCTGCGGCATGTCGCTCCGGGTTTTTCAGCGTCAGTTCGGCGAAGCCTATCATTCCACGCCCCGCGCCTACATTCGGACGCTGCGAATCCGCATGAGCTGCCAGGCGTTGGTGTTTGCGAACCGCCCGCTCTCGACCATCGCGCACGAGTGCGGGTTTTCGGACCAGAGCCATTATTCGCGCGAATTCCGCCGTACCATGGGGATGCCGCCCCGCGATTACCGGACGAAGTACCGGCGCTAACCGCGCTGAGGACTTCGTCCTCGCGCGGTTAGAAACCAAAATGGCTCAGCCATTTTGGGTGGAGGCCAGAGGGTAGGAGGCGGGGGATGCTTTAGCGACAGATACCGGGTTGGCTTCGGCTGGCGGGTCCACTACACCGCTCCCTGATGAAGCGGAGTGGAAGCCCGGAACCGACCTTCGACTCGGAGTTGAGGTTCTTGGGTCTTCTTCTGTGATCCGCTTCGCTGGCTGCGCCCCTTCCCTAAAAACCCCCGACTCAGTGTCCCCTGTCATGCGAACCATTCCCTCCCTTTCCCTGTTGGCCACGCTCGCGCTGATCGCACCGGCCTTCGCCCAGGCCCCGGCTCAAACTCCGCCGGCACCCGGCCTCCTGACGCCCGCCCAGCAAGCGGCCGTCACCGCCATGAACAACGCGGTGGCGCCACTGAACGATCTGCTGAGCGCGACTCGCGCGGAGTTGGCCGCGGCCAGCTTGGCGCTCCCCCGCAACGACGCCGAGATCCAGCGCAAGATCGGCGCCGTGGCCACCGTCGATCTCTATCTGGCTGTGGCGCGGGCCGACGCGCTCGCGAGGATCCAGGCGACCGCCGACCGGCTCAACGGAGAGCAATTGGCGACCCAAAGCCAGGGCGGTCGCGCCGGGGCGGCTGGTGGACCGGGCGGGCGCGGAGGCCCCACGAACACGTCGCCCGTCAAGCTCGCCTCACCGGAAGTTTTCGCGGCCGTCAGCCAGTTTTATGATTACGACCGCAGCGTGCCCCTGCAGACGCGATCGCTGGGCAAAGAGGATTTCCCGACTTACACGCGGGAGAAGATTTCCTTGGCCGGAGCCGCCGGCAGTCGCGCGACGGCTTTCCTTGGCATTCCCAAGAACGGCACCGCGCCTTATCCCGTCGTTCTCCTGCTCGATGGCGTGGGCGGCTCGAAAGAGCGCTGGTTTCACGATGCCACGGATATGTGGCCCCGCGGGGCATCGCTGACGGAGGCCCTGTTTGCCTCGGGATTTGCCGTGCTGGCCATGGACGCGCGGCATCACGGTGAACGCTTCATTCCCGGCGGCTACCGGCCCGCCTTCTCCGCCCGCCCGGCCGACCGCACTATGATCCAGGAGAATATCCTCGAGGATCGCCGGGCCATGGACTTTCTCACCACCCGCCCGGAGATCGACGCCAACCGCATCGGCGTGCTCGGGCTCAGCATGGGCGGCATCCAGTCCTTCGCCTTGGCGGCCATGGATGCGCGCATCAAGGTCGTTGTAGCTGGGCTGACGCCCATCATCCCGATGAAGGAGACGATGGCGATTCCCATCGCCCCGCAGACCTTTGCCGGGGCAAACAAGTCGACGCCAATCCTGATGTTCATGGGTCGCAGCGACGGCTTCTATTCGGTCTCGGATGCCCAGCAGCTGTTTGAGCTCATCCCCAGCCCGCAAAAGGAGCTGCGCTTTCATGATGGCGGTCATCAACCCCCGCCGGATTATGGGATGGTCTCCACGGAATGGTTTAACAAATTCCTGAAGTAGGCCGGCCCCGGTGCGCCAACCCCGAACCCCAGAATTCCCCATGCGATTGAAGTCCTTTGTGCGTCGGTTCATTGCTCTGGTTTTGTGGGTGTCATTCGGCAGCGCGGCGGTAGCGGCGCAGAACGCGCCGCTGAATCCGGCCGCCTACGACCATCCGGTCCGGCTGGCGATGATCGGCGATAGCATCACGTTTGGCTCCGGAACGACCGCGCCCGGCGGCCGGGGTGGGGTGCAAATCCCCGGAGCCACGCCGGCCCAGCAGGCCGCGGTCGCGGAAATGACCACGTCCACGTCGGAACTCGCAGCCGCGGTGACACAGGCACGCACAGCGCTGCAGCGGGTGGCCGTCAGCGATTCGGCGGACCGCCCGGCGCTTCAGCACGCGACGGATCTCCTGGCCGAGGCCGAGCTGAAACTGGCGTTGGCGCGAGCCGCAGCGTTGGCGCCGTTGCAGGCTTCCCCGGACCGTTTGGGGGCCGCGCAATTGGCCGCCCTCGTGCAGCAGAACAGCCCGGCGCCGGCTCCGGGACCGCGGGGCGGCTTCACGCTGCCCAACACGCCGAACAGCTATCCCTCCCAGCTTGCGGTCATGCTCGGTTCGAAATGGGAGCTGCGCAATTTCGGCATCAGCGGCGCCACCCTGCTGAAGAAGGGGGACATGCCATACTGGAATCAGCCGGCGTTTCAGGCCGCCCTGGACTTCAATCCCGATGTCGTGGTGATCATGCTCGGGACCAACGACAGTAAGCCGCAGAACTGGAAGTTCTCCCCGGAGTTTGTCCCGGACTACAAGGAGATGATCGCGAGATTTGCCGCGCTGCCAGCGCATCCGAAAATCTGGATCACGCGGCCCATGCCGGCGTTTAGCTCCGCGTTTGCCATCAGTGAAGCGGTCATCTCGGGCGAGGCCATCCCGATGATCGAGCAGATCGCGCGCGACACCCAGGTTGGACTGATCGACCAATATGTGGCGATGAAGCCGCACGCTGACCTGGTGCCGGATGGGATCCACCCGAATGCGGAGGGCGCGCATTTTCTGGCGGTCACGGTTTATACCACCTTGACCGGGCAGGCCGCTCCGTCTGCGCTTCGCTGAACCCCCGGTTGGGCGGGAGCAGCGTCTGTCCACGCTGTGCCGTCCACCGTCAATCACCCCATGCCCACCGCTGCCGAATCTGCCGCCCTCGACCGGAAACATCGCCTCGTCATCTTCGCCTCTTCGCTCGGCACGGTCTTCGAGTGGTACGATTTCTACATCTATGGGACGCTCGCGACGTTCTTCGGGAAGTACTTCTTTCCGCCGGGCGACGACACGGCGGCGTTCCTCTCCAGCCTGGCCCTGTTCGGCGTGGGCTTTTCGGTGCGGCCGTTCGGTGCACTGGTGTTCGGTCGGATCGGTGACCTCGTAGGGCGCAAGTACACCTTCCTCGTCACGATTCTCGTGATGGGCCTGTCCACGGCGCTGGTGGGTGTGCTGCCCGGCTACCAGACGATCGGATTCTGGGCGCCGGTGATCCTCGTGCTGCTGCGGATGGCGCAGGGCCTCGCACTCGGCGGCGAGTACGGCGGTGCCGCGACGTACGTGGCCGAGCATGCGCCCCCGGGGAAACGCGGGCGGTTCACGAGCTGGATCCAGACGACGGCGACGCTCGGGTTCTTCCTTTCGCTGGCGGTGATCTACCTGGTGCGCCACGCGATGTCGGCCGAGACCTTCGCCGACTGGGGCTGGCGGCTGCCGTTCCTCGTCTCGATCGTGCTGCTCGGCGTGTCCGTCTACATCCGGCTTAAGCTGGAGGAGTCGCCGGTGTTCGCGGAGATGAAGGCCGAGGGTAAAACCTCGAAGGCACCGCTGACCGAGAGCTTCGCCCACTGGTCGAACGCCAAGATCGTGCTCAAGGCGCTCTTCGGCGCCACCATGGGCCAGGGCGTCGTGTGGTACACCGGCCAGTTCTACGCGCTCTATTTCCTGAGCACGACGCTCAAGCTCGACTACGTGAACACCTACGAGCTGATCGCGATCTCGCTGCTGATCGGCACGCCCTTTTTCCTCATTTTCGGGCGCCTCTCCGACCGCATCGGGCGCAAGCCCATCATGCTGGCGGGCTGCCTGCTCGCCGTGTTCACCTACCAGCCGATCTTCCAGGGCCTGACCCGGTCGGTGAATCCCGCACTCGCCGATGCCATGGCGGCCAGTCCCGTCGTGCTGCACACAGCGGAGTACCGCGGGGCCGGGGCGCTGACCGTTGCGGCGCTCGGCGACGCGGCGCGCAAGATCGTGCTGCCCGCCCGGGCGGCGACGACCGACACGGAAAAGGCGCGCAATTTCCTGAATGCCCGCGGCACGCCCTTCACACTCGCCCCGGCGCGCGCGGAGGCCCCGGTGATGCTCACGGTGGGCGCGGGTGCGCCCGTGGCCGGCTTCGACGCGAAGACCTACGAGGCGGCGCTCGCCCCGGCCGGTTATCCGAAGGCCGCGGATCCGGCGCGCATCGACAAGTTCCAGGTGATCGCGCTCCTGACCGTTCTGATGATTTACGTGGCGATGGTGTACGGGCCGATCGCGGCCTTCCTCGTCGAGCTGTTCCCCGCCCGCATCCGCTACACCTCGATGTCGCTGCCGTATCACATCGGCAACGGCTGGTTCGGCGGCTTCCTGCCGCTGATTGCGGCCTCGATCGTGGTGTTCACGGGCGACATCTACGCCGGGCTCTGGTATCCCATCGGCATCGCCGCGCTCTCGTTCGTGATCGGCTTGGTGGTTCTCCCCGAGACGAAGGACAAGGAGATCGGCCATTGAGGCTACCCGGGGAGTGAATCTTTCCCGCCGAGAGCCTCCGGATGCGGCCACCCAGTTTGCGACGCTGGTCGCGGCTTGTTTGCGGCGCTTTCTCGCCCAAAACGACCGGCCGGCGGTGCCGGAAACGGAACTGGCCGACCTGGGTGCGCGATTCTGGAAGTCAGTCTCACGGGAAGCATATCGGCCGCCGGCTGACATCGCGTGGCGGGAAATGCCGGCCACCTTGGTCGAGCAATTGGCGGCCGAAATCCTGGACGACTCGATCGCCGCTGAACGGCGCGGCGACTTGAATGTCCCGGTGAGGCAATTACTCAAGGCGTGTCTGCAGGCTGAGCCGGAGCGCTGCCGCGAATCCTATCGCGAGGTCGTGGGCGGTCACTGCCGCCGGCAGGAACTCGCCCGCGCCCGCAGCCGGATCAGCGGGACCCATTGCGTGGATTGCCCCCACTGGGCCGCACTCGATGGAGATGAAAACTTAATCCTGCTGGCGCGGGCCTGGGCGGAGGGCCCGGCAGAGACTTTGTCCGGGAATCAGGGGATCTTCCTGCCGGAGGATTTCCGGGCTTTGCGGACGTGGGCGATCCGGGTAGCGATCAGGCCTGTATAGTCCTAGAGGCTTGCAACATAACAACCGAGCGGAACAGAGTGCAATTGAGCTGCATGTCCACCGAAGCTTCCACTCCCATGAATGTGGTCCTGATTGAGGATGAGACCATGGTCCGGCACATGTTGCGTAAGACCATCGAGAAAGCCGGAGGGCTTCATGTTGAGGCGGAGTTTGGCGATGGAAAGGAAGGGCTGGATTACTGCCTCCGGGTGAAGCCGCCGCTGGTCATTTGCGACCTCAACCTGCCGGGAATGCATGGTCTCGAGATCATTCGCATCCTGCGCGAGAAACAGCCGGACACCCGCATTTTGGTCCTGACTTCCAGTACCGACGGCGAACTACCCGGTCGTTTTGTGGCGATGGGAGTGCAGGGTTACGTCGATAAGTCCGAGCCGCTCCAATACCTCGTGCAGGCGGTGCGTCAGGTGGCCACGGGTGGGCTCTTTTTTGCGGCGAAAACCAAGCTCAAGCCTGCGCGTTTTCTGCCCGGCCAAGACGCCTCGCCGGTCGGGCCGCCGCCGGTGGTGCCCGGGGTCGAGCCTTTGTCGAAACGTGAACTCGAAGTGGCCCGCTTGGTGGCAAGTGGTAATTCCTCCAAGGAAGTTGCCTCCCAGCTCAATCTCAGCGTCCGCACGGTCGAGAAACACCGGGCGAACATCATGGCCAAGATCGGCGTGCGCGATGTGGCCAGTCTCACGCGTTACTCGATTCAGCACGGGCTTGTGACGCTCTGAGTCAGGCCGGTGGCGCGGCCACGGACCACGGGTGAGTATTCGGGCCGCTGGGCTTCCAGCATGGGGCCCTCCGCCGGCGGACAAATTGATGTTATCCGGCTGTCTGCAGCGGGCTTACAATTGTCAATTTGACGTAAAAAACACGATTTTTACACGCCATGCGGCTTGTGGAATCGACAGCGCAAATAACCGGCGATTCGGTCGCACGCCTGCACCCTATGAAGTCGAAGTTCCCCCTTCGCCCTGTGAGTGGCGCGAGATCGGTCGCGGGCTTTGTGCTGCTTTCAGCCCCCCTGCTTGGGTCGGTCCCGGTGCAATCTTCGACTCTCCCGCTGGCGGCCGCGGTTGCAGATGTCCCCGGGATTCGGTTCTATGCCGTGGCTGGGGCCCTTGCGCTCAGTTTTGGCTTCGGCTGGATGATGATGGGCCGGCGGCGGCGCGAGACGGATGCGCGCACGCGCGAGCTTGAAGCGGTCGAGGACCGTTGGCTGCTGGCGGTCCGGGGGATCAACGATGGCATTTGGGACAGTGACCTGCGCACCCAGGAGGTCTATCTTTCCGACCGCTGTCTGGAGATGCTCGGCTTTGCACCGCGTGAGATCACACCGACGCGGGCCGAATGGCTGGCCCGGGTGCACCCCGAGGACGAACCCGCCCGGGAAAAAGCGATGGCGGATCATTTGGCCGGGAAACGCTCCCACTACGAATTTGAGTTTCGGATGATGGCCAAGGATGGCAGCTACCGCTGGATCCTCTCGCGGGGCCAGATCATCCGCAATGCGGCGGGCGAACCGGTGCGCGGGGTCGGTTCACACACCGACATCCATGCGCGCCGGCTGGCGGAGGAGGCGATGCGCACGAGCGCCGAACGCCACCGGTTGCTCTTCGAGGCCAACCCGACCCCGATCCTGGTCTATGACCTTGGCACGCTCCACTTCGTCGAGGTGAATGATGCGGCGGTGCGGCTCTACGGCTATTCGCGCGAGGAGTTCTGCGCGATGAAAGTAACCGAGATTCGCCCCCCCGGGGAAGTGCCGGCCCTCCTGGCCAAGATCGAGCAGTTGCGCTCGGGTGAAACCGGCCTGCGCAGCTTCGGCGTGTGGAAACACCGCCTCAAGGACGGCCGAATAATTGATGTCGACGTGTCCGGTCAGCCATTCCTGCTGAATGGCCGGCGCTGTTTCACCACGTTTATCCGCGATGTCACGACCGAGCGCCGTTCGCAGGCGGCCCTGCGGGACTCCGAGGAGAGATTCCGGCTGCTTTTTAGCAACTCACCGATCGCGATCATGGAGTGCGATTATCGCAAGACCGCGATCTGGCTCCGGGGGCTGCGCTCCGCGGGGGTGACCGACCTCGGCGCTTACCTCGACCGCAACCCGGCCGATTTCCTGGCGGCGGCCCGCGCGGTGGAAGTGCAGGTCAACGAGCAGGCGGTCCGGCTGCTGCGGGGGGCTTCCCGCGAGTATGTCCAGACGAACCTGCCCGCGGCCTTCACGGCGGAGACGCTCGAGGCCCGCCGGCACATTTTCGAAGCGATCTGGGACGGCAAGCGCGAGTATGAGGGCGAGGGCACGATGCGCGCCTTCGACGGCACCGTGGTGCGGGTCTACATCCGCTGGTGGCTACCGATCGTGAACGGCGAGCCCAAGTACGAATGGAGCCAGGTAGCACTGGTCGACCTGACGGGCATCCGGCGGACCGAGGAGGCGCTTGCCGTCGAACGCGAACGACTGAAAGTCACGCTGGCCTCGATGGTTGAGGGCGTGATCACGGTCGATCCCTCCGGCATGGTCCGCTACCTCAACCCGGCCGCGGGCGAGATGACCGGCTGGTCCAACGGGGCGGTGGGTCGTCCGGTCGAGGAGGTCTGCGCGCTGAAGCTGGAGCGCACCGGCCTGGCGGTGAAACTTCCCCTGGAGCATGTGCTCACGACCGGCGGCGACGCGGATCTCCCGGAGCCGACCCTGCTGGTGGCGCGCGACGGCACGCGGCGTCTCATCGAGGGACGGTGCGCGCCGATGCACAGCCCCTCGGACACGGGCGTGGTCTTTGTTTTTCGGGACGTGATGGAGCGGTCGAGCCTCGAGGCGGAGCGCCTGCGCACCTCGAAGCTGGAATCGGTCGGCGTGCTCGCCGGCGGGATCGCCCACGATTTCAACAACCTGCTGACCGTGGTGATCGGGAATCTGGCGCTAGCGCGCGACCACTTGGCCGAGGAGGAGGCACCGGCCGGGCCCTGGCTCCGCGAAGCGGAGCGGGGTGCGATGCGGGCGCGGGATCTCACGCACCAGCTGCTCACCTTCGCCCACGGCGGCGATCCGGTCCGGACCTCCGTCGGTCTGCCCGAGGTGGTGCGCGAGGCTGCCGATTTTGCGCTGCACGGCTCGAAAGTGAAGGCGGAGTATTTCCTGGCCGAGGATACGTGGGCGGCTGATGCCGATCCGGGCCAGATTGGCCGCGTGATCCAGAATATCGTGATCAACTCGGTGCAGGCGATGCCCTCCGGCGGCATCGTGCGCATCAGTGTCGCGAACGAAGAGGTGCCGGCGGGTTCCCTTCCGCCCCTGGCCGGCGGGAACTGCCTGCGGATTTCGATCGAGGACTCGGGCAGTGGCATCGCGCCGGAGCATCTGCCCCGGATCTTTGATCCCTATTTCTCGACGAAGGAGGGCGGCTCCGGCCTCGGCCTGTCGACGGCCTACTCGATCGTCCGCAAGCACCGCGGCCACATGGTCGCGGACTCGGAGCCGGGCCGCGCGACAACCTTCCGCATCTGGCTGCCCGCCGCGACGGCGCATCCGTCCCACCGACCCGAGACGAACAGCCCCTTCAGTCCGCTGCGCGGCCGCATCCTGTTCATGGATGACGAGGAGGAGATCCGGAAGATGACCGCGGCCCTCTTCCGCCAGATGGGCCTCGAGGTGGTCACGACCGCCGACGGCAACGAGGCGGTGCAGCAGTACCAACAGGCCCGCGACAGCGGCCATCCGTTCGACCTCGTGCTGATGGATTTGACGGTGCCCGGTGCGATGGGCGGGCGGGAAGCGACCGAGAACCTGCGCCGGATCGACCCCGGGGTGAAGGTGATCGTGTCGAGCGGGTATTCCAGCGATCCGATCATGGCCAATTTCCGGTCGCACGGCTTCTGCGGCTGCGTGTCGAAACCGTACCGTGTGCGCGACCTTACTCAGACCCTGCGGGAGCACCTGACGGCGCGCTGAGCGGGGATAATCGTTCTCGTTCTCCTACTCGTTCTCGTTCTCGGATATCCGCGGTTGGAATTGAAAATCGGAGAACGAGAACGAGTAGGAGAACGAGAGCGATTTATTGCGCAGCCAGCTGCTTCTGCAGGCCCCGGTGGTCGATCTTGCCGGTGCCGAGCTTGGGGATCGAAGCGACGGACAGCACCTCGCGCGGCGCGCTGAGATTACTCAGGCCCTTGGCCTTGATGGCGGCTCGGACCTCGGCGAGCTGGAGCTTGGGTTCGTTGGAAACCGCAATCAGCACCTCGCCCTTCTCCTCGTCGGGCCGCGTGATCACGGCCACCTGGCAGCGCAGGCCATACTGGGGAAAGGCACCGGCGAGCGCGTCTTCCACCGCGGTGAGGCTGACCATCTCGCCGCTGACCTTGGCGAAGCGCTTCAGCCGGCCGAGAATGCGGAGGAAGCCATTGGCATCGACCGCGGCGATGTCACCGGTGTCGTACCAACCGCCGAGCGCGTGGAATGCCGCGTTGGCCTCGGGGTTGAGGTAGCCCTTCATCACGTTCGGGCCGCGCACAAAAAGCCGGCCGCCCTCGGTCACGCCCTCGATCGGCTCGAAGCGGTGTTCGATGCCCGGGAGGAAACGCCCGGCGGATCCGACGCCCGGCTCCATCCGGGTGTTCAGGCTCACGACCGGGCTGCACTCGGTCGCGCCATAACCCTCGCCGATGCGCACGCCGAACTTGCGGGACCACGTTTCCAGCGTGGCGGACTGCACCTTCTCGGCGCCGCCCACGAGGAAACGCAGGGTGGTGAAGTCGTAGGGATGCGCCATCCGTGCGTAGCCGTTAAGGAACGTGTTGGTGCCCATCAGCACGGTGCAGGCGCGGTCGTACACCAGCGCCGGCACGATCCGGTAATGCAGCGGCGTCGGGTAGAGGAAGATGTAGCAGCCGCGCACGAGCGGGAAGAGCGTACCGCCCGTGAGGCCGAAACTGTGGAAGAGCGGCAGCGCATTAAAGAAGCGGTCTTGGTCGGTGACGTCGAGTACCGCGGTGACCTGCCGGATGTTGGCGAGAAGGTTTTGGTGCGTGAGTTCGACCCCCTTCGGCGTGCCTTCGGATCCGCTGGTAAAGAGCACGACGGCGGTTTCCTCGGGGCGGAATGCCGATTCGCGAAGACCGCTGCCCGGCGAAAGGATTTGTCCGATCAGCGCGGCCAGCCGGGTGGTCCCGGAGATCCCGGCCCGCACGTCCTCGAGATAAATCAGCTCGATCCCCTCGGTTGTGAAGGGCGCGAGGTCGAGCCGCGCTTTTTCCAGGAATGTCCGCGAAGTGATGACGTGTTTGAGCCCGGCGAGGCGCGCGCAGGCGAGGAGCGTCGGCACCCCGGAGGAAAAATTCAGCAGCGCCGGCACCTTCCCGGCGGCCCAGAGCGAAAGGATGCTCACGGGCGTGCCGTTGACGTTGGGCAGCAGGAGGCCGACACGCTGTCCGGTCCCGGGCCCAAGGTGTTCCCGCCACAGACCGGCGAGCGCATTGGCGCCGGCGAAGAGCCGTCGGTAAGTGAGCGCGACTCCGGAAACGTCCTCCATCACGACGAGGCCGGGGAGGCTGGCCCCTGTCTCGGCGATCGCCGCCGGCAGGTTCTTCGGCCCGAACTCCATCTCGACCTCGAACTGCTGGGTCACCATCCGGTCGCGCAACCATGCCGTGGTGTGATGGCGGTCGTCCGTGTGCGAGACACCGGGACGTGGCGGCGGCGCCGCGAACACGGGGCTGAAGTGCGCGCTGACCCGCGGAAACCATTTCCGCCAGCCGCGGTGGCGCACCCAGCGCAGCCGGTTCGCGCCGCGCAGGTAGCAGGTGATGACGCGGGCGCCGGTCTTGCGGATGAGGAAGCCCGTGCCGTCGGAGAGCTTCATCAGCACGCCTGTGGTGGAGATGCGCCCCTCCGCGAAGAGAACGAGGCGACCGCCTTTCTCAAGGAAGTCCGCCATGTGGCGCACCGCGTAGGGGGACATCATGTCCACGGGGAACGTCCGGTTGCTCCTCATCAACCGGCGGTGGATCCATGAGATCTCGGCCGTCCGACTCGAGGTCACGAAACGCCAGTCGTCGTCGAGGACCACGCCGAGAAATAGCCAATCCAGCCATGAAACGTGGTTCGGAATCAGCAGGGCGGGGCCGCGTACTTTCAGCGCTTCGGTCCCGTGGGCCCGGAAGCCGTAGCACAAACGCAGCAGCCAGCGGAGCAGCGTCATCATGCCCGAGCCTCC